>JAIRVT010000044.1 GCA_031253755.1 Enterobacteriaceae bacterium | reverse complement strand
ATAAGGAGCTACAGTGAGCCGCATTGAGCCAAACCATTCTGATCAAATTCGCCACAGTCAAAAGGCTGTCCGTTTTTCATGGCGGCGATTAAAAGCACTCTGCATTAAAGAGAGCAAGCAAATTATCCGCGATCCCAGCAGTGCTTTAATCGCCGTGGTGATCCCACTCATGCTACTGTTTATTTTTGGTTATGGTATTAACCTCGATTCCAGCAAACTTCGCCTTGGCATCCTGATGGAACAACAAAGCCAAGAGGCGCGCGAGCTGGTTTACGCATTTACCGGCTCACCTTATATCGATGCGACGGTCAGTAATAACCGCCAGCTTTTAATCGACAAAATACAGGCCGGAGAGATACGCGGTATTATCGTTATTCCGGTCAATTTTGATGCCCAGCTCAAGCGTATTGACGGACATGCACCGATTCAGGTCATCACCGATGGCAGTGAACCCAATACTGCCAATTTTGTGCAGGGATATGCGAAAGGAGTCTGGCAGATCTGGGCACAGCAACGGCTGCAAAACCGGGGAGTTTCAACGAATCCATTAGATTCAACAACGCCATCACTTGATATGCGAGTCCGCTATTGGTTTAACCCGGCGGCGATCAGCCAGCACTTTCTGATCCCCGGCGCGATTTCCATTATCATGACCGTGGTCGGTACTATCCTGACCTCGCTGGTTGTCGCAAGGGAATGGGAGCGTGGCACGATGGAGGCCCTGTTATCCACCCAAATTACCCGCACCGAATTATTGCTTTCTAAATTATTGCCCTATCAAGTATTAGGTTCGTTTGTCATGGTACTTTGTATGGTTTTTGCCATCTTTATTATGGGTATTCCATATCATGGCTCGCTTTGGGTACTGGCGATAATTTCCAGCCTGTATCTTGCCACGGCGTTGGGCATGGGGTTGCTCATTTCGACTATCACACGCAACCAATTTAATGCTGCGATGATTTCCCTTAACGCCGCATTCCTGCCCGCCATTATGTTATCGGGTTTTGTGTTCGAAATAGACAGTATGCCTGTGCTGATTCAACTATCGACTTATGTGGTGCCTGCCCGTTATTTTGTCAGTAGCCTACAGACACTCTTTTTGGCCGGTAATATCGGCGCGGTGTTAATCACAAATCTGCTGTTTTTGATTGCCAGTTCCATTGTATTTATTGGCCTGACAGCATGGAAAACCCGTCGGCATTTGGATTAAAAAAAGGAAAGATCATGTTTCATCGCCTGTATACCCTCGTTATGAAAGAATTGCAGTCTCTCCTGAAAGATCCGCAAACACGCGCCACGCTGATTATACCGGTGATTATCCAGATGCTGTTGTTTCCGTGGGCGGCGACGCTGGAAGTAAAAAATGCCACGATTGCGGTTTATGACGAAGATAAAGGTCAGGCTTCCATTGAACTGACCCAGCGGCTGGCTAAATCAAAATCTTTTTCTAACGTCATTATGTTAAACAGCTCGCAGGAAATACGCCCAACGTTGGATAACCGCGATGCCCTGCTGCTGGTCCATTTTCCGCAAAATTTCAGTGCCCATATCGCCAGCCACACTCCCACTTCAATTCAGGTTCTGTTGGACGGGCGTAATTCAAACAGCGCCCAAATTGCTGCCAATTATCTTCAACAGATCGTGATGAATTACCAGACCGAATTACAAAACAATATACCGATTTTGAATAACAGTGAATTGATCATTCGTAACTGGTACAACGTTAATCTGGATTATAAATGGTTTGTCGTGCCATCGCTGGTTGCCTTAATTACAACCATTGGCGTTTTAATCGTGACGGCCCTTTCTGTTGCCCGTGAACGAGAACAGGGAACTTTGGATCAACTGCTGGTTTCCCCGCTAACGACCTGGCAGATTTTCATTGGTAAAGCGATTCCGGCTTTAGTGGTGGCAACGGTTCAGGCGAGTCTGGTTTTACTGATTGGCATATTATGTTACCAGATCCCTTTCTCCGGCTCTTTACTGTTATTTTATGGCTGCATTCTGATTTACGGATTATCACTGGTGGGTTTTGGTTTACTTATTTCTGCCATTTGCTCAACCCAACAGCAGGCGTTTATCGGCGTGTTTGTCTTTATGATGCCCGCTATTTTGCTCTCTGGTTATATTTCTCCCGTCGAGAATATGCCTGTCTGGTTACAAGACATCACTTGGATTAACCCGATCCGGCATTTTACTGACATCACCAAACAGATTTATTTAAAAGGCGCGGGCTTTTCCGTTATCTGGCACAGCTTATGGCCATTATTGGTGATTATTGTGACCACCGGTGGCATGGCTTATCGGTTATTTCGGAGTAAAATTGCGTGATGAGAAAATATTATTCATCCTGATGCACCAATATTTTCGTCTTCTTTGGAGTCAATATCATGGCACACACTCCAGCCAAAGATATTACAACGCCTCCTAATGTAAGATAAGTGATCGATGCGTGAGAAATAATTATTCCTCCCACAACAGATCCTAATGCTATTCCTGAATTAAAACCGGCAATATTAAGCCCAGAAGCTACCGGAATTGCTTCAGGAACATAATATTTAGCAATATTGATGACTCTGGCTTGCATAGCGGGAACTGCTGCATACGAAATAGCACCAATAATAGCAATAAGAATGCCCATTACGAGCATTGAATGGCTGAATAAATACATAAGCATCAAATCAAAGCTTAATAAGAACAATATTATTGTGACAGAACGATCAGCACCCAGTATATCTGTCACCTTGCCACCGATAATATTTCCAATAGCGGCAAATATCCCGTAAAACAGCATCATATAACTTGCTGTTTGAATAGATACGTTTGTTACTTGATAAAGGAAAGGAGAAATATAGGCATATAAAGCAAATGCACCTGTATATCCCAATACGGTAACAAATGTTCCTAAAAGAAGAAGCGGATTGAATATATAACATAATGATTTTATTGGATGTGAAATAATATTGCTTTTATTTCCTGTATTAGCTGGCATCAAAAAAATTAAACCAATAAGCCCAACCAATCCAAATATCGTCACCAAAGAAAAACTGAGCTTCCAAGAAACAACACTGCCTAAATAGCTTCCTACCGGAACACCTAAAGCAAGCGCCAAAGTTAATCCGGCAAAAACACAGGCAACTGCCGCCCCACTTTTTTCTGGCGGGACAAGTTCAGTCGCGACACTAGCAGCAACAGCCAAGAATAACCCATGTGCGAGACCTGCTACGAATCTCGAAACAATCATCATCTCAACATTATTGGAAAGTGTTGCAGCCAAACTACCGAGAGAAAATATAATCATGGTCGTAAGCATAACGCCTTTTCGTGACCACTTTGTGGTTATTGCGGTAAGAAATGGTGCTCCGATAGTTGCCCCTATCGCATAAGCAGTTATAGTTAAGCCAACAGTATCCACAGGTATCTGGAAATCATCAGAAATAACAGAGGCAAGCCCAATAACCAAAAATTCAGTCAACCCAAGCGCAAACGCACATAAAGAAAAAATATAAATGACAAATGGCATATCAAACTCCAATTTATCTAATTACAATGTAAAATCATGGTAAATATAGAGCTAATATAAGAAAAATCAGTTTATATTAGATATGATATAATTATTTCAATATCACTTATATTTCAATATGTAAAAGGTATTTTTTATGATTATTAACTTGAAGTTATTTCTAATAAAGGAGAAATATCGATGAGTTATCTTATTCAATTACGTAGCTTTCTTGACGTTTATCGATCAGGTTCAATTTCAAAAGCGGCAACAAAGCTAGGAATAAGCCAACCTGCTGTATCCGCACATATACATTCTCTGGAATCATTTATGGGAAGTGTATTATTCACTCGTCGCTCCCATGGTGTTATTCCTACGGCTGAATCCGATGATCTTGCGCTACAAATAGCACCCCATATAGATGCAATTGAAACTAAACTTTCATTACTTCGAGGAAGATCGAAAAAAATTGAAGGTGTTATCAGGATTATCGCTCCTGCTGATTTTCTATGGGCTAAATCAGCCAATATTCTATCCTCAATTAATAATGAGAAACTCAGATTTAAACTGTCGGTTGGTGACCGGGAAAAAATTTATTCCAGTTTAAATGATGGTGACAGTGATTTAGCATTTACAACTTCTCGTCCAGATGAAAATAAATTTGGTTTTGAAATTATCGGGATAGAAAAACTTATTATTGTTACATCAGTCTCTATGGCGAATGAATTAAATAATAAACCTATTACTCCCGAAATATTAGAAAATTATCCGTTAGTTTCCTATGATAACCAATTGCCACTAATAAGAAGTTATTACAAATTCACATTCGGTACTGATATTAATATTGCACCAAAAATCACCGTTCCTGATTTAAGAATAATTGAAAGAATTATAAATAGTAATAATGGCTGGAGTGTAATTCCAGAATATTTATGTGAAGATGGGTTGAAAAATGGCAGGATTATCAAAATAAATAATGATGCCAATACTCCTGAAAATAACTTTTATCTTGTATGGAATAAAAGTGCATTACGGCAACCTAGAGTATTATATGTTAAAGAGCATATTATTAGTTTAGCCAAACAAGGTTATTTTGAATGACAATATATATTTTATTTATGAATCAATAATTATTTTCATTTCTTCATTATTCTCCTTTATTGCATATAAACATATGCAATAAAGGAGAGCATAATTAAATAAGAAGAAATTTAAAATAAACCATGAATTCAACGATAAATCAATATACTCAAAAGAAAAGAAAAATAATTTAAAATGAGTGAGCAGAAAAAAATAAATGATAATGAAAGTGCAAAAATAATAAATAAATCTACTTTTTCCATTATAATATCTTTACGGCCTTTTATTAATTCTAAATATAAACCCCATCTTTTTTTTCTTCTGGCCACTTCATTAAATGCAATAACATATGATGCAGTAATGACCATTAATACTTTTTTAAAAGTAAAAATTGCACCAAAAAAATCATATCTAAAAAGAGGACTAACAAAAAGATCGTAGTAAATAGTGGAAATATTTAGAATGAAAACAAATAATGCCAATAAGCCACTAATAATATAATAAGCCAAAGATTTTTTACTCATAAAATAACCTATATTTTTACTTAATTAAAGCTAAATGAAATATATTAACCATCTATTTATGATTATGAATCACTTTTCATTTATATACAATTGAATTACTCATATTTACTTTTAATAGTTTTACTTATTAATTTATACCTATGACCATTCAATATTTGTCTTATATCTACCCGACATACGGAAATATATAAACACTCACATTTTTTACAAGCTTCAATTTGAAATTGGATTGGTATATTTGTATATTTAATTAATAGACGGTTATTTTCAGATTATTTAATTAAAAAATGGATTATTCATAATCATTCCTTTTTAGAAGTTCAATCAAGGCTTTTAACTGGTTTCTTTCGCCATTAGATAAATTATCTTTCTGATTATTCCTGACAAAAGACCCTGCTAAACAGGGTCTTTAATATCTCAGACAGGAAATTAATTGTAGCGATTAGCGGCGATCACCCAGAATGCGCAGCAGCATCAGGAACAGGTTGATGAAGTCCAGATACAGTGTTAATGCACCGACGATAGAAAACCGACGCAGGTTCTCTTTATCGTTAACATCCAGTTCTGCACCCATTTCTTTCAGCTTCTGAGTATCGTAAGCCGTCAGGCCCGCAAAAATCAGAACACCGATATAGGTGATGGCCCACATCAACGCCGGGCTCTTCAGGAAGATATTGATCACGGAAGCCAGAACAATACCAATCAGCCCCATAAACAGGAAGCTGCCGATACCGCTCAGGCTACGCTTCGTGGTGTAACCATAAACACTCAGTGCCCCAAACATTCCGGCAGAGACAACAAATGTGCTGGCAATAGAGCCACCAGTGTAAATGACAAAAATACTGGAAAGTGTCAGCCCCGTTAGCATGGAGTACAACATAAACAGCCCTGTTGCTAACGCACCGCTCATTTTATGTACCATACCAGACAGCACAAACACCAAGCCAAGCTGCGCAATGATCAGGCCATAAAATACGATTTTGCTACTAAAGATGGCATCTAAAATTTCTGGCGTATTTGCCACATACAGTGCAACAAATGCCGTTAACAGCAGACCGCAAGTCATCCAGCCATAGACTTGAGCCATGTAGGTTTGGATACCAGAGCCCGCTTTCTGGACAATCGAATCATTAGAACGTTGATATCGATCCATGATGAGTACCTTTTGACAAGTTTAAGGGTTTAGATTGTTCGAAAATCAAACAATCCATTCAAATGCTATACATTAGCATAGATCATGAACAAAACCATCCGCCAATTAATGGCAATTTCCATGAAATAATATTGACCAACCCTGTTTTAACTCTATATATCATGGTGTTAACCAGCGACTCGCCGCTTGCTGATCACTTTCCCTTGCTTCTACCCAACGTTCACTATCATTAAGGGTTTCTTTTTTCCAGAAAGGCGCCTGCGTTTTCAGGTAATCCATCAAAAATTCAGCCGCCGCAAAAGCCATGCTGCGATGAGTACCCGTGACACCAACAAAAACGATTTCATCGCCGGGATATAATTTCCCTACCCGATGGATAATGCTGATACGCTGTAATGACCAGCGCTGACGTGCTTCATCGATGATTTTGTACAACGTGTTTTCGGTCATGCCCGGATAATGTTCCAGCGTCAGTGCCCTGACGTTATCACCCAAATTGTGATTACGCACTTTGCCCGTGAAAGTGACAAGCGCACCGTCTTCGTCACATTGCGCCAGCCATTGGTGTTCTTCTCCGACATTAAAGGCCGCTTTTTGGATGCAAATACGGGTATTTTCCATCTTAGCCTCCGGTGACAGGCGGGAAAAATGCCACTTCATCGCCATCACATAACGGATGTTCGGCATGGACAAAAGTTTGGTTCACGGCTGCCAGCAATTTGCCCTCTTCCAAGGCCAGTTTCCAGCGTTCGCCTCTTGCAAGCAGTGCCTGACGCAAGTGAGCAACTGTCGGGTAGTCAGCAGGAAGTTCAAGGGTGTCAGTACCCACTAACTCCCGCACCTGAGCAAAAAACAGGACGGTTATCATCTTGCCACCTTAACTTTTGACTTAACTTCTGCCGCTTGAAAGTCCCCTGATTTTCCACCGCTCTTTTCCAGCAAACGGACAGGCCCGATAACCATATCTTTTTGTACCGCTTTACACATATCGTAAATGGTGAGTGCTGCCACTGAAGCCGCCGTCAGGGCTTCCATTTCCACACCTGTTTTGCCTGTCAGGCGGCAGCAGGATTCGATTCTGACACGGTTATGTTCGGTTTGTGCTTCTAATTGGACTTCAACTTTGCTGAGTAATAAAGGATGACACAAGGGAATGAGTTCCCAGGTTCTCTTTGCCGCCTGAATACCGGCAATACGCGCCGTGGCGAAAACATCGCCTTTGTGATGGTCACCGGCAATGATCATCGCCAGTGTTCCGGCCTGCATTTCAACAAAAGCTTCCGCTCTGGCCTCACGCACCGTTTCCGTTTTAGCCGAAATATCCACCATATGGGCTTCACCCGCCGTATTAATATGAGTCAACTGTGGCATTCTCACTCCTGAAAAATAAATCAACCGCCAATAAAAGAAAGGTTAGGGGTAATACCGCTGTCTCCCTGATGCAGAAAGTGGGTTTCACGCTTATGACGCAACCCGTCCTGAATACGTGATTTCAAGTCATCAAGCGAGGTATCACCGGCCAATAAATCACGCAAAGGGATCCCCTGCTCACCAAACAGGCACAGATGAAGATTGCCGACGGCAGAGACACGCAGGCGATTACAGCTCTGACAGAAATTTTTTTCATACGGCATAATCAGACCGACTTCCCCCTGATAATCCGGATGACTGAAAACCTGAGCGGGCCCGTCACTGCGTTCCCGTGGCTGTTGCTGCCAACCCTGCTGAAGTAAATGAGTGCGGATCACACTGCCGGAAAGGTGATGATGGCGGAAAGTTTCACTCCCTTCGCCCGTTTCCATCAATTCAATAAAGCGCAATTGAATAGCGCGATGTTTTATCCAATCAAGAAAGGCTGGCAGGCTGGTATCATTGATATTTTTCATCAACACCGCATTCACTTTCACACGATTGAACCCGGCCTCAAACGCGGCATCGATGCCACGCATGATCTGAAAAAATTTATCCTGCCCGGTAATGGCATGAAACTGGCGCGGATCGAGGCTATCCACACTGACATTGAGTGACGTTAACCCCGCAGCTTTCCAACGGGAAACGTCCCGTTCCATGCGATAACCGTTGGTTGTCACTGCAATTTTTTTGATTTGTGGGTTCTCATGCACGGCAGCGATAATATCGCAAAAATCCCGGCGCATGGTCGGCTCCCCACCTGTCAGCCGGATTTTTTCTGTGCCGAGTTCAGCAAACGCACGGCTGATGCGACGTATTTCCGGCAGCGTCAGGAATGCCTGATGTGCGGGTGATGGCTGGGTGTGTGAGGGTTGATAGCCGTTAGGCAGACAATAGGTGCAACGAAAGTTACATACGTCAGTAATTGACAACCTCAAGTAGTAAAACTTGCGGGAAAATGTATCGATAAGTTGTTCCACTATAACACCTTCCAATTTCGGGAGATGCGGGCATTTCTACCCTGCACCCTGGTGGCTCAAAAGCCACGGCCAAAGCATCATATCGATATGGCATCCATTAAACACGACGATTCATTAGAATTTATTACCATTATGCTGACTGATAAAAAAATTCAAAACCACGACTTAGATGCAGAGGCTAGGGGTTAATTTTCAATTCAGTTATCCTGAAAATTATTCCATGAACAACCAAACCTATTGTGGATTCTAATGCTCAACAACATAAAAAGCTAACACCGATTTTGATATACATCTTTTTATACAAATAGTTAGTTCAATTAACCAGCACTAATCCCAGCGCTAATCCAATATCATTTGTCTGTTCTCTTCGTGTTGAAAAAAATCGGATAAAATCATGATAATTGCTTGAAGCGTCATACTTTATGGTAGATTACATAAAAATTATTCGATTATATTCATGCCCTATGGATTTCGAGTTGCATCGCGGCGGCAGCTTGAAAGACGACGGGTAAATAGGAATTCTATGCGAAACCGCACATTAGCCGATTTAGATCGCGTTGTTGCCCTTGGTGGTGGTCACGGACTTGGGCGTGTTATGTCTTCTCTTTCTTCTCTTGGCGCTCGGCTGACCGGTATTGTTACCACAACCGACAACGGAGGCTCAACCGGAAGAATAAGGCGTTCCGAAGGAGGCATTGCTTGGGGAGATACCCGCAATTGTCTTAACCAGCTGATCATGGAGCCGACTATTGCTTCAGCCATGTTTGAATATCGTTTTGGCGGTCAGGGCGAACTGGCCGGACACAATCTGGGCAATATTATGCTGAAAGCGCTGGATCACTTAAGTGTCCGCCCCCTTGAGGCCATTAATCTAATCCGCAATCTCCTGAAAGTGAATGCCCAGCTGATACCGATGTCTGAACAGGCGGTCGATTTAATGGCCATCGATGATCAGGGCAATACTGTCTATGGCGAAGTGAGTATTGACCAACTGGAATGTATTCCCCAGGAATTGATGCTCTACCCGCGTGTAAGCGCCACAAAAGAAGCGCTGGACGCAATTGAACAGGCAGATTTGATTTTGATCGGTCCCGGCAGTTTTTTCACCAGCCTGATGCCATTACTGCTGTTGAACGATTTAACCCAATCACTGCGCCGGAGTAATGCCAATATGATTTATATCGGTAACTTAGGCAAAGAGCTCAATCATGCCGCCGCAGGTCTGTCATTGCAGGATAAGCTCGATATGATTGAGAACACGATTGGCCGAAAAATGATTAATGCTGTCATTGTTGACCCACGTACTGATACCGATTGTCTCAATGGCCGGATTATCACTCAGCAGGATCTGGAAGCCCACGATATTCCTTATCGCCATGATCGTGAATTGTTAAGGCAGGCGATAGAAGATACGCTGCAAAAGCTGGGATAAGCTCCACGTTGCAATCCGCAAGACGACGTGAAGCCTTGTATTTCCCCGCTGTCCGGGGAAATACAACACGCCTCTTGAAGTTGGATTGGTATCATTAACTGTTGGCAATAAACCGCTCTCTTAACGCCTGAACCTGATCGCGCACATTCGCGGCCTGTTCAAATTCAAGATCACGGGCATACTGATACATTTGTTCTTCCAGTTCGCGGATTTTTTTCTCCAGCTCTTTCGCCGGTAACTGATGGTAATCATCTGCCCGCAAATCCGCTTTGCCTCTGCCTTTACTCTTCGTTTTCCCTTTACCGTTCGTGGGCTGACCAATTTGCAGGATATCGCCGATTTTTTTATTCAGCCCTTTCGGAAT
This sequence comes from Enterobacteriaceae bacterium, assembly GCA_031253755.1. Taxonomy (GTDB): domain Bacteria; phylum Pseudomonadota; class Gammaproteobacteria; order Enterobacterales; family Enterobacteriaceae; genus Xenorhabdus. The sequence continues at coordinate 54,021 of JAIRVT010000044.1, read as the reverse complement.
GATGCCGTGTTCTTCGTTAAATGCCTGTTGTTTGGCCCGACGACGTTCCGTTTCACTAATCGCCTTCGCCATAGAGTCAGTGATTTTGTCGCCGTACAAAATGGCTTTACCATGCAGGTTACGTGCGGCGCGCCCAATGGTCTGAATCAGTGAACGCTCTGAGCGGAGAAAGCCTTCTTTATCCGCATCGAGAATGGCGACCAAAGAGACTTCTGGCATATCCAGACCTTCGCGCAGCAGGTTGATCCCCACCAGCACATCAAATTCACCTAAGCGTAAATCGCGGATAATTTCTACCCGCTCAACAGTATCAATATCCGAGTGAAGATAGCGCACCCGTTCGCCATGCTCTTCCAGATATTCCGTTAAATCTTCTGCCATCCGTTTGGTTAACGTCGTCACCAGTACACGCTCGTTTTTGGCTGCACGAATGCGGATCTCCGACAACAGGTCATCAACTTGAGTCGTAACCGGACGGACTTCGACTTCAGGATCAATCAGGCCGGTTGGACGAACCACTTGTTCAACCACGTCATTGCCGGATTTTTCTTTCTCATAATTTCCGGGCGTCGCTGAGACATAGATGGTTTGTGGAGCCAGCGCTTCAAATTCTTCAAAACGCATCGGGCGGTTATCCAGTGCCGAGGGGAGCCGAAAACCATATTCCACCAGCGTTTCCTTACGGGAACGGTCGCCCCGATACATACCGCCAAGCTGTGGGATAGTCACGTGAGATTCATCCACCACCAGCAAGCCATCTGCGGGCAGATAGTCAAATAACGTCGGAGGAGGTTCCCCCGGAGCGCGGCCGGAGAGGTAGCGGGAGTAGTTTTCAATGCCTGAGCAATAGCCCAGTTCATTCATCATTTCGAGGTCAAATTGTGTTCTCTGGGTGATTCGCTGCTCCTCCAGCAGTTTATCTGAAGCCAGCAGGATTTTACGCCGATCATCCAGCTCAATTTTAATATCTTCGATGGCCTGAAGGATACGTTCACGCGGAGTAACATAGTGAGTTTTAGGATAAACAGTATAGCGGGGAGTGTTATATTGCACCTGCCCTGTCAGCGGATCAAACAGGGAAAGCCGCTCGACTTCGTCGTCAAACAGTTCAACACGCAACGCATGTTCGTCTGATTCAGCAGGGAAAATATCAATAACTTCACCGCGTACACGGAATGTTCCTCGCTGGAATGCCTGATCGTTGCGTGTATATTGCAGTTCCGCCAGACGGCGCAGGATAGAGCGCTGATCGATAAGCATTCCCTCCGTCAGATGAAGCATCATTTTCAGGTAGCTATCAGGGTCACCCAAGCCATAAATGGCAGAAACGGAAGCGACCACCACCACATCCCTGCGTTCCAGCAACGCTTTGGTCGCTGACAAACGCATTTGCTCAATATGTTCGTTTACCGACGCATCTTTTTCGATAAACGTATCAGAGCTGGGTACGTAGGCTTCTGGTTGGTAGTAATCATAGTAAGAAACAAAATACTCGACGGCATTTTCAGGGAAAAACCCCTTCATTTCACTGTAGAGCTGCGCCGCCAACGTTTTATTCGGTGCCAAAACCATCGTTGGCCGATTCATGTTGGCAATGACGTTCGCTATCGTGAATGTTTTCCCTGAACCCGTCACACCCAATAATGTCTGATGAGCCAGACCATCTTCCAGCCCATCCTGTAATTTTCTGATGGCTTCTGGCTGGTCACCACCCGGTTCGAAATCAGAATGTAACTTGAATACTTTGGTTGTTTCTTTACTCATCATTCATCTTCCACCCACTATTTTGAGAAAATCGCACTGAAAAACGCCTTTATAATACTGGATAAAAAAACAGCTTCAAGTAGGTTGATCAAATAATCTTGTTTTCAATGCAAAAGTTGTGTCCGGCAGTGATTAATGCAGCTTCAATGCAATTTTCAATACATAGATAGCAATAACATGGATAGCAATAACATGAAGCGATATTAACCTTAAGTTAACATTAACTGAGATGACTTTTATCCCCAGATAACGATTTTTATTTTCCTATTTTCATATTGGCTATTGAAATGATAAAGCAGGGAATAGCAAACCGGAACTTAAAAGGATTGATTTTATATAACGCGCTAATTTAAAACGGAAAAAATTCAAAGGAGAGAATAGCAGCAAATCTCTCACAAGCCGCGTATTATCTTGTGTTAGGCTACTTTTCTAAACCTAATACACAAGGTTATCCACAGGAACAGTGGATAACTCAATAAACCCTATTAAGTATGGGAAGTTGCTGAGTTATCCTTTTCTATCGATTTCTCCAATAGAGAAATATTTTCACGTTATTTTGCGCTGAATAACGTTATTTATTGTTCAAAAATAGCACGATAATTGTCAAAACGACGCCTATTCTTTACCAATATTCTGACTTATCCACGGGGGTCACAAGGCCATTTCAGCCAGCATTAAATAAACAATTATTTAATAAATCTATGTTTATATATTCCCCTATGTCACTTTTTTTATCCGAATCACTCAGATAAGGTATTACGCCCAGCAAAGGCGCCGGAATCATTCGCTTTAAGGTCGCCAGATATTCTCCCTGACGCTTGCCCGCAGGCTCAACTTCATTAGCAACCCAACCGGCGAGCACCAGCCCGGAATCTTGAATTACTTTTGCCGTTAATGCCGCGTGATTAATACAGCCTAATTTGACTCCGACCGTCAGGATCACCGGCAACTGTTCCTCAACCACCCAGTCGGCAAACGTGGTGTTTTCCGATAATGGCGTGTACCACCCTCCCGCCCCTTCAGTTAACACCCAATTGGCTTTTGCTGTTAATGTTGCTAACCCTTGTGACATCACGGTAAATTCAATCGGCTGGCTGAGTTCGGCACTTAAGATGTGAGGTGAGGTCGGCTCGACAAATACGTATGGATTGACTTCTTGGTAGGTCAGCGGTGCCGTACTGTTATGCCATAAAGCCAGTGCATCACCGTTGCGGATGCCTTCCGGGGTGATGGTACTGCCAGATGCAACAGGCTTGTAACCCGCCGTTTGGTAGCCTTTTTTGTTGGCCGCCTGCAATAATGCGCAACTGACAACCGTTTTGCCAACATCGGTATCCGTTCCGGTAAGAAAATAATTATTTGCCACAATATTATTTGTCACAATAAATGACTCCAAAAGCAATTTGGTAGCTTAACGGGTAATTCCCATGATTTTGTGGATACACTTCTGCCAGCATGTTCAGGCGTTTTCTCGTCATTAATCCCTGCTGACGTCCGTGATGAAGATGGGTCGCGCCAATGCCTTTCAGAGAATTCAATAAAGGCAGCAGTTGTGGGTAATACTGGTTATATTGCTGATGGATGATTTGGTGCCGGAAAGGTTGGCACGCCTCAGCAATCGCGTGCAATGGCAGGAATTGATTGATGTGCTGATAATCATCGATGTGTTTCCATGCCGTTTCCAGCTCACACAGCGACCCTTTCACCAGAGTAGAAAATACCATCAGCCCGCCGGAGCGTGTGACGCGATAAAGCTCCTGTAACGCCCGTGGCAGGTCATTGCACCACTGCACCGCCAAATTGCTGAAACAGACATCCACGCTATTATCAGCCAGCCCCAGATTTTCAATATCTCCTTGCAAATAATAATCTGCAACCTGCAACGCTTTAGCGTGGTTCAACATACCGGAAGCCAGATCCAGCGCGATCACCTGCTTACCCTGCTGTTTCCAGCGGCCACTGAAAAAACCGGTTCCACAGCCAGCATCCAATACCCGAATGCCGGTATTTTCTGCCTGTGCCAGCTCCATCAGAAATTCCCCGGTTTGCTGTTGCAGTTTCGCCACCGCATCATAGTGCGAAGCTGCCCGGCCAAAAGCACCGGCAATCGCCTGTTTGTTGACGGCTTGTTTATTCACTGAATCGTTATCAGCCGAACGTCTGGCAAAACAGTTAGCCGCTGAATCCACGTAACACCTCCAGTAATACATCAATATCTTGCCGGGTATGACTTGCTGTCAGCGTAATACGCAGGCGGGCGCTGTCTGGTGGAACGGTCGGCGGCAGAATCGCTTTTACCCAGATTTTTGTTTTATCAGGTGCTTGTTGTTGTTTAAGTGCTTGGGAAACTGCGATACAGCGCTCATTGTCGCCAATAATCACGGGCTGAATGGCGGTTTCAGACGCCATAAGGGAAAAAGGCAGGTTTTGCGCTTCATGGCGAAAATAGCGGATATTGCTTTGCAGACGATGGCGTAATTCATCACCTGCCTGAATTTGCCGTACCGCTTCTGCGAGCGCCACGGCCTGAGCCGGCGGCATTGATGTACTGTAAATCAGGTGCCGGGCATATTGGATCAGATATTCAGCAGTTTCTTCATCACACAGTACAGCGGCGCCGCTTAAACCAAATGCCTTGCCAAAAGTAACGATGAGGATTTCCGGTTTAACCTGCTGCAACCAACAACTGCCCCGCCCTTCATCACCGTGAATACCGATACCATGTGCATCATCAACCATCAGCCAACTGCCCGCAGATTGTGATTGCCGCGCGATCTCACTCAATGGAGCACTATCGCCATCCATGCTGAAGATACCTTCAGTCACCACTAATGTTTTACCGGCACAGGGTTTATCCAGATGCTGTTTCAGCGAATCAGGGTTATTGTGTAAAAAGCGCCGAAACTGAGCCGGAGAGTGCATGGCGGCTTCCATCAATGAAGCGTGGCTCAGGCGATCAGCAATAATGCGATCCTCTTTTTCCATCAGCGCAGCGATGACACCCTGATTAGCTGCATAGCCGGAAATGAACAGTAAGGCGCGAGAATAGCCAAGCCACTGCGCCAGTTGCTCTTCCAGTGCATGATGAGCCGCAGTGTAACCGGTCACATGCCCTGAGCCTCCGCTGCCAACACCATACTGCTCCGCGCCTTGTTGCCATGCAGCAATAATGGCCGGATGCTGACTCAATCCAAGGTAGTCATTGCTGGAAAAATTCAGGTATTGCTGACCATCAGACGTGTACAGAAAGCGCCCATCTGAACGCAGATGGGACTGCCTGCTACGCCATAAAGAGGTGCCCCGACGCTCGGCTAAACGTCGGGAAATTGAATCTGACCAATTCATCATTTATCCCTTCATCATAGGGCCGCATTATAGAATTGTTCGTTATCAGCGTTATTAATGATGGCTTCCGTCAGATGTTGTTGTTGCTGATTGTCACCAAATGCCGTTTTTGTCTGTTGTGGATTGATACCCAGCCTGCGGAATAACTGAAGATCTTTGTCTTCATTCGGGTTAGGTGTGGTCAGCAATTTGCAACCGTAGAAAATCGAGTTGGCGCCCGCCATAAAACACATCGCCTGAGTCTGCTCATTCATCTGCTCACGTCCCGCCGATAAGCGGACATGGGATTTCGGCATCATGATGCGAGCGACTGCAATCGTGCGGATAAAGTCAAAAGGATCAACTTCTTCGTTATTTTCCAACGGCGTTCCTTTTACTTTAACTAACATGTTGATTGGCACACTTTCCGGTGGCTTCGGCAGGTTCGCCAGCTGCACTAACAACGCGGCACGGTCACGAATTTCTTCCCCCAGCCCGACAATGCCACCGGAACACACTTTAATGCCGGCATCCCTGACATTTTCCAGCGTATCCAGACGGTCCTGATAACTGCGCGTAGTAATGATGTTGCCGTAAAATTCCGGTGAAGTGTCCAGATTATGGTTATAGTAGTCCAGACCTGCCTCTGCCAGACGCTGTGCCTGAGATTGATTCAGCATTCCCAGTGTCATGCAGGTTTCCATGCCTAATGCCTTAACCTCTTTCACCATTTTTTCCAGATAAGGCATATCCCGCTCATGAGGGTTTTTCCATGCTGCGCCCATGCAAAAACGGGTCGAACCGGCATTTTTGGCTTTATGTGCCGATTCAATGACTTTTTCCACTTCCATCAGGCGCTCTTTTTCCAGACCGGTTTTATAACGGGAGCTTTGTGGACAATATTTACAGTCTTCCGGGCAGGCGCCGGTTTTTATCGAAAGGAGCGTACTGACTTGTACTTGCTGAGGATCAAAGTGTTCACGATGTGTCTGTTGCGCCTGAAACAGTAAATCAAAAAAAGGTTTATCAAACAGCGCCTGAGCCTGTTTGATAGTCCATTGCTGACGTTCGCTCACGATAATTACTCCAATATAAGGATCTGGTATACCAATCGCTTTTCTAGGTGTGTCTTATCTCTCCCTGCGCGGCGAGAGATAAATGTTCATATTGTTTTACAAACTGCAACTTGAAGTTGGATTGGGTATATGAAAAAAGTTGTCAGTTTAAATTACGCCGTTATCATGTCAACTAAAACAAACTTAAAAAGGTTTACAATAAAGTTGTCATGAATCCTTCAGATATTGAATTTGACCTGCGCCATATCTGGCATCCCTATACTTCCATGATCAACCCACTACCGGCTTATCCTGTCATTTCTGCCACAGGTGTTGAACTGTTGTTGTCAGATGGGCGTCAGTTAATTGATGGTATGTCTTCATGGTGGGCGGCTATCCACGGCTATAATCATTCTGTTCTTAATGAAGCGGCAAAATCGCAGATTGATAAGATGTCACATGTGATGTTTGGTGGCATCACGCATCCACCTGCGGTTGAGTTGTGTCAACAATTGGTGGCAATGACGCCTGCGCCATTAGAGTGTGTTTTTCTGGCGGATTCGGGGTCCGTTGCCGTGGAAGTTGCCATGAAAATGGCACTGCAATACTGGCAGGCGAAAGGAAAAAAACAGGAAAAACCTCGCCAGAAATTCCTGACGCTGCGCCACGGTTATCATGGCGATACGTTTGGTGCAATGTCAGTCTGTGACCCCGATAATTCAATGCACAGCCTGTATAAAGGCTATCTGCCCAGTCATCTGTTTGCTGACGCGCCGCTATCTCGTTTTGATGGTGAATGGCAACCGGAAGATATCGCTTCTTTTCGCCAATTACTGCTACAACATCATGCTGAAATTGCTGCCGTTATTCTGGAGCCGATTGTTCAGGGTGCAGGAGGAATGCGGATTTATCATCCAGAATACTTGCGTCAGGTGCGTAAACTGTGTGATGAATACCAAATTTTGCTGATCGCCGATGAAATTGCCACGGGATTCGGGCGGACAGGCAAACTTTTCGCTTGTGAACACGCAGGTATCGAGCCTGATATTTTGTGTCTGGGAAAAGCCTTAACAGGCGGTTATATGACACTCTCCGCGACCCTGACGACTCGTCATGTCGCGGAAACCATCAGCTCAAGTGAGGCGGGCTGTTTTATGCACGGCCCGACATTTATGGCAAACCCACTGGCGTGTGCCGTTGCCAGTGCCAGCCTGAAATTACTGGCTGAAAGCCCGTGGCAGCAGCGTATTCAGTTGATTGAAACTCAGCTGAAGCGAGAACTCCTGCCGCTGAAAACACATGATGCCGTTGAGGATGTCCGGGTTTTGGGGGCGATTGGCGTGGTTGAAATGAAACAACCTGTTGATGTAGCTTCAATCCAGCGCCACTTTGTGCAACAAGGGGTTTGGATCAGGCCATTCGGGCGTTTAATTTATTTAATGCCACCTTATATTATTCGGCCTGAACAGCTTTCAAAACTGACGGGCGCGATTGCCAGTGCGATAAATTAGCATAACGAAACATAGCAAAGGCCAGAATGTGTCACTCGCTGGCCTTGTTTTTCAAAAATTCAATTTCAATTTACAACACTAACACGGTTACCCACATCGGGCCTTGCCCCACCGGATAACGCGCCAACTGAGTCAGTTCTCCGCTAAATTTATCAATCCGGGAAACTGAAATGTGGTTGGATTTCTGTCCTGACGCAATCAGGAAATTACCGCTGTGATCGATGGCAAAGCCGCGAGGCTGGTCTTCTGTCGGGTAGTGCCCGGCTAATGTCAGGTGATAGCCATCTTCCGAAACACGAAAGTGACTGATAACACTGGCAGAACGTTCGCTGGTATAGAGATGGAGGCCATCCGGTGTGATATGAATATCGGCAGACCAACGGACGCGGGAAAAGCCAGCAGGCAGCGAATCGATTGATTGCACGATGCGGTATTTCTCCCATTTGCGCAGCACATCCACCGCGGAATCAAGTTCATTAATGCAATAAATAGCCTCTTTTGCCGGATGGAAAGCCATATGGCGCGGGCCTGCGCCATTTTTTGCTGTAATTTCGTCAGCACGGTTTTCTGTCAAATACCCCTGCTCATTCATATCAAAAATGCGAATATGGTCTTCTTTCAGACAGGGAACCAGTACCTGACGATTATCCCGATCAACATTGGCTGAATGCGGCGCTTGCAACCCTTCGACAGTTTGGATCGGTGCGTTAGCAATGCCGTTTTCATCAATCGGCAGAACACTTAAGTTATTGAAGCCATAGGAAGCAGAAAATAAAAAACGCCCCGTTTTGTCTGTTGATACATGCGTCGAGCTACCCGGTATTGCTGCAATAGCCTGCTGTTCTAAACGTCCGTCAGCCGCTATTTTATACGTTACGATGCCAAATTGCGGACGAACCCCGACATATAAATGCTTACCATCAGGATTAACCACCATCGGCTGGACTTCCCCCGGCGCATTAACTGTCTGAAGCAATGACAGCTCTCCGGCAATGTTTAAAGACCAAACGTGGATCTGATGACTACCCGGACTTGCTGTATAAACCACTTGTTTCATTTTCTTTTCTTACCCTTTTATCAGCATGTTATTGATCTAAAATAACCGTTGAAAACTCTACCTGTCTGAAAGACGACGGGTATACCAATATTTCGTTACTGTATAATATTAGCTTTCATAACCAACTTAGAGATGAACTCATGTCATATCGCGTTATCGCACTGGATCTGGACGGAACGCTGCTTGATCCGCAAAAGCGTATTTTGCCGGAATCATTAGCTGTCCTGAATGAAGCTCGTCAGGCCGGTGTTAAAGTTTTGCTGGTCACCGGCCGCCATCATGTCGCTATCCGTCCCTTCTATCAAGCTCTGCAACTCGATACGCCTGCAATTTGCTGTAATGGCGCTTACTCCTATGATTTTCTGACAAAACGGGTTTTGGCCTCTAATCCGCTGTCACCTCAGGAAGCCATTCAGGTCCTTTCTTACCTGCAAGGAACGGATATTGACCATCTAATTTATGTCGATGACGCCATTTTATACGATGAAGTGCATGACACTATCGCACGCACGATGGCATGGTCTGATTCTTTACCGGAGAACCTGCGCCCGACGCTCCAGCAAGTCAATAATTTTCAGGAAGCGGTTCACAACGTGAAGTCTATCTGGAAATTTGCAACCAGCTCACCTGACCTGACAAAGTTACGTGAAATCAGTGAACAAATAGAAGCCAATATTGATCTGGAGTGCGAATGGTCATGGGCCGATCAGGTTGATATTGCCAAAAAAGGTAACAGTAAAGGTATGCGTTTACAGCAATGGGTGGAATCCCAAGGCATGACAATGAAAGAAGTGATCGCTTTCGGTGACAATTTCAATGACACCAGCATGTTGGATGCTGCTGGTTTAGGTGTCGCAATGGGAAATGCCGTTGATGATGTCAAAGCGTATGCCAATCTTGTCACTAAAAATAATACTCAGCCCGGTATTGCAGAAATGATTCGCAAATATGTGCTTTAAGCCAGATATTCATTAGATATACCGCGAATCTTGGGGGAGCATAAAACCATATTACTCCCCCGTACAGTTAACAGTTTAGTTTGCAGGCTCGTAAACTTTTACAGATGACGATTTAACGCAATACTTTTAATCTGTGCATACAACCACTGCCCGGTACGTAAATTAAGGATTTCCCGCGCCCAGGGCGTGATCCTCGCCCACAGTTCATTGCCACCCAAAGCAAGTTTGACATCAACCTGACCACGCTCCTCAAAAAACTCAATCACCTTTACCTGCAATGTGTTGCGAATACTGCTGCTTTTTGGCGGTTCCGAGACTAAAGAGACATCAGATGCATCAATATGAATACGCAAGTCAGTTCCTACAACCGCGTCAATTTTTGGTAACCAGAGCGCCTTATCTGCCACTGCCACGGCAGTCATGTGATAACGTTGATGGTGTTCCATCACTGTCGCTGTCAATATACTGCTGAGACTCTCTTTTTGCAGCCACGGGCGAAATATACTATTTGACCAGACTTCTTCCAGTGAACCGGACGCTCTGATTTTCCCCTTTTCCATGACAATCACATTATCTGCCAGACGAATTATCTCATCTAAGCTGTGGCTGACATATAAAATAGGGATTTTGATATCCCCAGACAGTTTTTCCAGATAAGGCAATAACTCCCGTTTACGCGGCAGATCCAGTGACGCCATCGGTTCATCCATCAACAACAATTCCGGGCCAGTCAGCAGTGCCCGTCCGATGGCAACCCGCTGTTTTTCTCCCCCTGATAAGGTCATGGGTAAGCGCGCCAACAAATGCTCAATACCGAGCATCGACACAATTTTATCAAATTGCGGTTTCATCTCTGGTGACATGCCATATTGCAGATTTCCTTTGACCCGATAATGCGGAAACAAGCGAGCATCCTGAAATACATAACCCATTCGGCGTTTTTCCGGCGGCAGGAAAATGTTGTGTTCGATATCGACCAGAACCCGTTCATTTAAGGCGATTCTGCCTTTTTGTGGTCGGCTTAACCCCGCAATTGCATTGATTAAAGACGTTTTTCCGGCGCCAGAAAGCCCAAATATGGCAGTAATACTTTCTGTTGGTAATTCAGTATCAATCTGCATATGCAGAGCACCCACATGTTGTTCGAAATTTAACGCTAACATGCAGCCCCCAGCCGTTTTTTCCCCCAGCGAGTCAGCCATTCAGAGAGCAGCAGTGAGGCCAGAGCCAATACTATTGCAATGACGCATAAGCGTGCGGCGGCCGTTTCTGCGCCGGGCATTTCAATCAATGTGTACATAGCCAGAGGAATGGTTCGGGTTTCTCCGGGAATATTGGAAACAAACGTGATTGTTGCGCCAAACTCGCCCAATGAACGCGCAAATGCCAGCACAGAGCCGACAATGATACCCGGTAATGACAAAGGTAAGGTGATGGTAAAAAAGACTTTAAGTGAACTGGCTCCTAATGTCCGCGCAGCTTGCTCCAGACGAAAATCGATGGCTTCCAGCGCCATTCGGATGGCCCTGACCATTAATGGAAAAGCGACAACCGCTGAAGCCAGTGCAGCACCTGTCCAATTAAACGCGAAGTTGACACCGAACCAGTGATAAAGGAATTTTCCTATCACGCCGTGACGCCCCATGCTGATTAATAGTAGATAGCCAACAACAACCGGCGGTAATACCAGTGGCAGATGGATCATACTATCGAGCAGGGATTTCCCCCAAAACTGACAGCGCGCCAGAATCCATGCCATCAAAATCCCTAATGGCAAACTGAATAGCACCGCAATACCTGAGACTTTCAGACTCAGTAAAATCGCCTGCCATTCGTATTCACTTAACATCTCCAAAAGTATGGCTCTCCCAAAAATGGTTTTCTCAAAATGGCTTGCCGGAAAAACAGTTCTTACAGTGGGTTAAAACCGTAACGCCTGAAAATTTCAACCGATTCAGGTGTTTTCAGGTAAATATAAAAATCACGAACAGCCTGATTTTCATGACCTTTAATCATTGCAATGGGATATTCCACTGGCTTATGGCTCTCCGGTGGGAATAGGCCAACGACTTTCACTTTATTGCTGGCGACAGCATCAGAACGATAGACAATTCCCAACGGCACTTCTTCCCGCTCTACCAATACCATACCGCTGCGCACATTACTGGTACGCGCCAATAATGGGTTAACCAAACCCCATGCGCCCAAATATTGAAGTGATTCTTTGGCATAAATACCGACAGGAACATGGTCAGGATCACCAACAGCCAAGTGCTCTCCCGCCAATAAAGAACGCCATTTTGTTTCCCGGTTGATGTCAATTTTATTCAGCTTACTTTCTTTGGGCGCGATCAAAACCAGTTGATTTCCCAACAAGGTATCGCGAGTATTTTCAACAATAAGTTTCTTGCCTGAAACATAATCCATCCATTGCTGATCAGCAGAAATAAAGAGGTCGGCGGGCGCTCCCTGCTCTATCTGGCGAGCCAACGTTGAAGAAGACGCATACGAAACAACAACGTTTCCCCGATTTTCTTTTTTGTATTGCTCTGTAATATCGTTAAGCGCATTCGTCAATGATGCGGCAGCAAATACTGTCACTTTTTCCGTATGTTCCGCAGCACTGCTATATCCGGCCAATGTAAAAGAAATGACAACTCCCGCCAATAATTGGCAACTTTTTGTTATAACGCATTTTTTCAAATTGAACCCACCGATGGTCACTAAGACGATGCGCTGTATATAACAAGATACAACGTTAAATGAAAAGATTATTCTGGGATTAATCGGTAAGTTGTGAGCCAGTTTCTGCTTTTGTATTCACTTAATGTAACGATTGCTTAGAAAATGCGAATCGCTTTCAGCATTATTAATTAATCCGGCGTTACAGCGGAAAAGATTATATGCAGCACTGTTAGCCGTTGTATCATAATTGCCAGTGTGTACCGCGACAGTACACATTTCTAACTCTATCTTTTTTTACTTATTCTTATTCCCTATGAATTTCAAAATGCGTTGCTTGGCTGCAAGGAAGCAAATAGTGAATGAATATAGCCAACGAAGAGACTTTTTGAAAAACAACGGGTATACATGAGGATTCACTCTTGTTAAATACCACTCCTTTACAAAAGGTACAGTTACAAAAAGGTATTACCCAAAAACGGCTACTCATGGTTGCTGGTCTGGGTTGGATGTTTGATGCGTTGGATGTCGGTCTTTTATCATTCTTACTGGCAGCACTAAAACAAGAGTGGGGACTAAGCGCACAACAGTTAGGTTGGATAAGTAGCATTAATTCGTTAGGCATGGCTATCGGTGCTTTTGTTTTCGGTGTCATGGCTGATAAAACAGGAAGAAAATCCGCTTTTATTGTCACTTTGTTGCTGTTTAGTGTCGGCAGTGGTTTAACAGCACTCGTAACCACTTTAGGTGCGTTACTGGTGCTGCGCTTTATTATCGGTATGGGTTTGGGTGGAGAGCTTCCCGTGGCGTCAACGCTGGTATCTGAGAGCGTAAAATCCCATGAACGCGGGCGTCTGGTTGTCATACTGGAAAGTTTTTGGGCTTTTGGTTGGCTTGCCGCCGCGCTGATTGCCTACTTCATTATTCCTCATTACGGGTGGCGTATCGCTATGTTGTTAAGCGCTCTACCGGCGTTTTACGCTATTTATCTGCGTTTGCATTTACCGGATTCACCACGCTACACGCAGATATCCGACCAGAAAAAGCAATCTTCAATTATCAAGAACATACGCGAAGTGTGGTCAGCCGATTATCGTCAGGCAACCATCACATTGTGGATCTTGTGGTTCTGTGTGGTGTTCTCCTACTATGGCATGTTCCTGTGGCTGCCAAACATCATGATGCTTAAAGGGTTTAGCCTGATAAAAAGTTTTCAATATGTATTAATCATGACGCTGGCTCAACTCCCCGGTTACTTTACTGCTGCTTGGTTAATTGAACGCTACGGGCGCAAATTTGTTCTGGCAAGTTACCTGATTGGAACAGCAGTCAGTGCCTACTTCTTCGGTGCGGCGGACAGTGTTGCCCAACTCCTGATTTTTGGCATCCTGTTATCATTTTTCAATCTTGGTGCCTGGGGCGCAATCTACGCCTATACGCCGGAACAATATCCGACAGCGATCAGGGCAACCGGTGCGGGTATGGCTGCATCAATTGGGCGAATCGGCGGTATCATTGGTCCGTTGATGGTGGGTTATCTGGTGGCGATGAATGCATCAATCTCCCTGATTTTTGCTCTATTCTGCTTCTCAATTCTGATTGCGGTGGGTGCGGTGATTTGGTTGGGAAAAGAAACACGCCAGATGGAGCTTATGCCGTAATAAAAGAAAGAAAGAAAGAAAGAACAAACCCTGTTATTTCAAACGGGGTTTGTCAGTGGTCGGAATTCAGATATAAAAGCGGTGAGAAAAGCGATCACAGACTGGCTAGTGATAAAATTAAAGCTGGCGTTTAATGCTTTTCGCTTCATTTTTTGAAATAAGGTTAAAAAGTTCACCAAGTCCATAAATCAAGCCCAGAATCACGGCCATGACCACAGGAACCATGACCAATGCAAACACCATACTTGTAATTAGTTCAAACATATCAACCTCATATCAGGAATGATTATCATTTAGTTCCAAAATGATGAATCCAAAAATAAGCTGTGCCATATTCGGCATACAGCACAGATGATAATTTAACTATTTTAGACAGTAAAAAAGTAACAGTAACTGACGAAATGTGCGATTCCAACAATTTGAGTACCTCTTTTTTCATAAAATATCAATCCATAACGAATAACAGGTGACTACTCATTGACATTGAACATTATTCCGCTTATTTCTGTGATCCTTGAGTCGATGTTGCTTAAAAAGGAATAAAAATGTCTGAATTGCATGTAGCGCAAGGTAGTTTCCGTTTAAGTGACACCCGTACCCTACGGTTACCGTCACTAAAAATTATTTCTGGGGAAAGTTGGGCATTTGTCGGCGCGAATGGCAGCGGAAAATCTTCTCTGGCACGCGTTTTATCGAATGAGTTAACTCAACTGACAGGTGAAATACATTGTTCTTTCCGTTCTTCTGTTCGTCTCTCTTTCGAACAACTTCAACAACTGCTTGATGATGAATGGCTACGCAATAATACCGATTTGCTCAGTGAAGGTGAAGACGATACCGGGCGAACTGCCGCAGAAGTGATTCAACTTAACCATAAAGATAATGAATTGTGCCTTGAACTGTCTGAATATTTCGGCATTAAAGATCTGCTTTCACGGCGTTTCAAGTATCTTTCCACCGGAGAAGTACGCAAGGTATTGCTTTGTCAGGTATTAATGGGGAATCCGGATTTGCTGATCCTTGATGAACCATTTGACGGGTTAGACGCTTATGCCCGCAATCAGCTATCCCAATTATTCGCAACATTGGCTGAAAAAGGTATCACGCTGATTTTCCTCCTGAATCGATTTAATCAGATACCTAATTTTGTTGATAAAATTGGCGTATTGGCAGATTGTCATCTGATATTAACCGGAGAAAAACAGTATGTTTTGGCCGAGACTCTTGTCGCGCAATTGGCCTACAGTGAAACACTAAAAGACATTCAACTACCGGCGGCAGATGAATGTCAGGATGATAAACCACTTCCCGCCGATCAGCCGCTGGTCTCCATGAACAATGTCGTTATTCAGTACAATGACCAACCCATATTGCACGGCCTGAGCTGGCAGGTTAACCCCGGCGAACACTGGCAAATCATCGGTGAGAATGGCGCGGGAAAATCCACGCTTCTCAGCCTGATTACCGGTGATCATCCTCAGGGTTATAGCAATCAGCTTATCTTGTTCGGCCGCCAGCGCGGAAGTGGTGAAACTATCTGGGATATTAAACGCCATATTGGTTATGTCAGTAACAGCATTCATCTCGGATACCGTGTCAGTACCAGCGTCCGTAATGTCATTACGTCGGGTTTTTTCGATTCCATCGGGCTTTATCAGGCAGTTTCCGATCGCCAGCGACAGTTAACAGATGAATGGCTGGCTTTGTTAGGCTTATCTGATACCACTGCCAATGGGCCATTTCATAGCCTGTCATGGGGGCAACAACGACTGGTGTTGATTGCACGAGCTTTGGTGAAACACCCGGCATTATTAATTTTGGATGAGCCATTACAAGGGCTTGATTCACTTAATCGTACATTAGTCCTACGCTTCATCGATATCATGATTAGAAATGGTGATACGCAACTGTTATTTGTTTCTCACCATCAAGAAGACGCGCCCGGCTGTATTACGCATCGGCTGAAATTTATCCCTGATGGGGAAATTTACCGTTATGAAATTGAGCCCGTTTTCTAGTTCTTTTATATGCCCTCTCTGAAATAAAATCATGAGAGGGTTTCTATATACTATTTTGTTAAAAAACATATAATTACAGAGAAAATCCACTTATAAAACAGTCAATATCGACTTGCTTTGCATACGTTTTGCGAATGTTTTTTCAACGAATTTAAGATGCTATTTTTCGCGTTTTTTATTATTTTTTTTGAATTTTTTGTCTATTGCTATAAAATCTCGCCCTCTTTTTAAGCTATTTCCCTAATTTTTAAAGAATTACAGAGAATTATATGGGCTGGACTTTACTTGCCGCTTCGCTGGCACTGTTAGATATTCGCAAAAAAATCGCCTTTTTCATTGCATTATTGGCTATTGCTATTGGGATTCACTCGCATATCCTGACGACTCCTGCAATTATCCTGCTGTTAATGACGATCGTAGTTGGTGTGGCACACGTTTATTTCACGAACAGAAACCAGTTTATCGGTAAAAATCTTACTGAACTGCTATTGGTTATCGTCAGCATTCTGCTATTTATCCATTACATTCCCGGTTTTCATAATCTGAAATATCTGGACAAAGTACAGGTTGGGCCACTCAGCGCACCTTTTTCCATGTATTTTAATTTTGATAAGGCGCTGATCCCTCTCGTTTTATTATTCTGTATGCCGAGTTTGTTCCGCAGGAAACCTGTAGTTAATGCTCCGGCTCATGGCTGGGCGCTGTTAATCGCCACTGTTCCTGCGTTATTAGGGCTTGCAACTGCTCTCGGTGGATTAGCCGTTGAGCTCCACCTTCCTAGCTGGTTTCCTGCGTTTGTTGCCGCCAATATCTTATTCGTTTCATTGGCAGAAGAAGCCTTATTCCGTGGTTATATTCAACAAAAACTCAGCCAGTGGATGAACCCTTATTTTGCACTGATCATCACTTCGCTATTATTTGGCGCTGCTCATTTTGCTGGCGGTAGCCTGCTGGTGGCTTTTGCAACGCTGGCAGGTTTGATTTATGGTGTGGCATGGATGTGGAGTGGCCGCCTATGGGTTGCTGTCGGTTTCCACTTTACGCTGAATGTGTTACATCTGCTGTTCTACACTTATCCCGCAAAAGCACTGATCAGCTAAATAGAATTTGTATCCATCGATTCCAAGTTGCAGCCGCCTTTGGCTGCAACCATCTCGCTAGATTGATTTAAAACAGGTGCGCCATGACTATTGTTTGCCGTTTCGGTCTGTCACGCCCTATAATGCCCGCAGTAATTATTTCATTTTCGCACTAAATAATAGTATTGATAGGAGTTTAAGCTATGGCTGTAACTAAACTGGTTCTTGTAAGACATGGTGAGAGTGAGTGGAACAAAGAGAACCGTTTTACCGGATGGACTGATGTTGAACTGTCTGACAAAGGCCGTAATGAAGCACAACAGGCTGGTCAGCTGCTGAAACAAGAAGGTTTTTCGTTTGATTTTGCTTACACTTCTGTTTTAAAACGTGCCATTCACACCTTATGGAATATTTTGGATCAGGTCGATCAGCAATGGCTGCCCGTTGAAAAAAGCTGGAAATTAAATGAACGCCATTATGGTGGTCTGCAAGGTCTGGATAAGGCTGAAACCGCTGCTAAATATGGCGATGATCAGGTTAAATTATGGCGTCGCGGGTTTGCGATTACTCCTCCAGATCTGACCAAAGATGATGAGCGTTATCCAGGCCATGATCCTCGCTATGCAAACCTGAAACCAGAAGAACTTCCTGTGACAGAAAGCCTGGCAACAACTATTGAGCGTGTTGTCCCTTACTGGGAAGAAGTTATCATGCCTCGTGTTGCAAAAGGTGAAAAAGTGATTATTGCTGCTCACGGCAATTCCCTGCGCGCACTGGTGAAATATCTGGATAACATGAGCGAAGAAGAGATTCTGGAATTAAATATCCCAACCGCTGTGCCATTGGTTTATGAATTCGACGAAAACATGAAACCAATCAAACGCTATTATCTGGGTAATGCCGATGAGATCGCTGCAAAAGCAGCCGCCGTGGCGAATCAGGGTAAAGCGAAGTAATTCAAAAATCCATTGGATTGAAAAGCCGGAATTCACTCCGGCTTTTCACTTTTCATTCTCAATGGCTGACCTGAATTACCTGCGCCGCGCTTTGACAGCCTGAGATAATTGTCGCAATAAAATTTCTGTATCATCCCAGCCAATACAGGCGTCTGTCACACTTTGCCCATAGACTAAAGGCTTACCACTTTCAAGACCTTGATTGCCTTCAACCAGATGACTTTCAACCATCACGCCGATAATTGTCGTATCCCCAGAGGAAACCTGACTGCAAACGTCTGTTCCGACATCCATCTGTTTTTTGAACTGTTTTGAACTGTTTGCATGGCTGAAATCAATCATTATACGTGGCGACAGGCCTGCTTTCGCCAACCCGTCTTTAACCGCACTGACATGTTCCGCACTGTAATTCGGTTCTTTGCCACCACGCAAAATGATATGGCAATCCTCATTACCTGTCGTATCAACAATGGCAGAATGACCCCATTTAGTCACAGAGAGAAAACAGTGTGATGAACTGGCTGCATTAATGGCATCAATGGCGACTTTAATGGTGCCGTCAGTGCCATTTTTGAAACCCACCGGGCAGGAAAGACCTGACGCCAGTTCACGATGAACCTGAGACTCCGTTGTACGCGCGCCGATCGCTCCCCAGCTCATCAGATCGGCAAGGTATTGAGGTGTGATCATATCAAGAAATTCACCCGCCGCAGGCAGCCCCATGTGGTTAATATCAAGCAGAAGTTTACGGGCTATACGTAATCCATCATTAATATCAAAACTGCTGTTCAGCTTCGGATCATTAATTAACCCTTTCCAACCAATTGTTGTGCGTGGTTTTTCGAAATAAACCCGCATCACAATTTCCAGATCAGCGCTCAATTCTTTACGCAGCTTATTCAGGCGTTCTGCATATTCCAGCGCTGCTTTTGTGTCATGAATAGAGCATGGGCCAATGACGACCAATAAACGGTCATCTTCGCCAACTAAAATGTTATGGATCGCTTTACGGGCTTCACGGACAGTAATAGCCGTTTCTTTTGTTGCAGGAAATTTTTCAAGTAATGCTACTGGTGGTAATAATTCTGTTATTTTTCCTATTCTTATATCGTCATTCTGGTAATTCATCGACCTTTCACCTAATCTGTTTACAATTATTTAAAATAAATTTGTGATCTCAATCTAACTGTTAGATGTAGTGCTGTAAATAATCTTTATGGGTAAGAAAAGAACTTTTTAATAAAGGAAAAAATTCACATATAAAAAATCATGTAAATTCAGATAACTATACGGATAAAAATTGAGTATATTATGTTCGGATTAAATACTGTGGCAATATCGATAAAATATTAATTGGCAGGCCACAAGCAGTTTAATACTCGTGGCCTGCACATATTATGAATTTACGCTTTCAGTCTGCTCTGCTTCCGCATTATTATGTTCGGTTTTATTATTTTTGGCTGCGTTGATCCACAAACGTGCACCATTCAGGGCAATTCCCGTCAGAATGATGTATTGCAGCGACATCGCCAATACTCCCTGATAGAAGTAAACCACAACACTAATAACATCGATCAATACCCATATCAGCCAATTTTCTACATGCTTACGGGTCATTAAAATCATGGCTACGATTGATAGCACTGTCATGACTGAGTCCCAGAATGGGAAGGCATCGGGTTGTAAGACAGGCATAGTAATATCAGCACCCATTCCTTGTAAGGCAAGGAATGAGATTTTCGCCATAAACCCGAAAATTCGATCAATATTAAATGCCATGATCAAGATGAAAATAATAGAAGCTGCTGCAACACCAAGCATTTGTTTCGGCTTGAGCCAACGGACCTTTAACTCTACTTGCTTTTTTTCATTAACCCGGCTCCAGGCATACCAGCCATAAATATTCGCGGCGAAGAAAAAGATTTGTAAGATAAGGCTGGCGTAGAGCTGTATTTGGAAAAATATCACGGCAAATAATGAAACATTAATCAGGCCAAACAGGTAGTTAATGATTTTCTCCTGACTGGCTAGCCAGATACATAGTAAACCAGCGATTGTACCAATGGCCTCTATATATGAAAGGTCATAGCCTGTTTCTCCTAAAGGTATATGTACAAATATGCTCTTAATACTAAAGAAATGTGCGACTACGTTATATATGTTATGAATATTGAAAAAATCCATGCTTTCTTATCCTTACCACAATTGATGTTTAGTATCTTAATACTATAAACCTAAACCTAAGATTAAAATCCGATTTTTTGCCTAAATTTGTTTTGCATCCTAAACAAGATAACGAATCTTTAAGTAAATATCTTTAAGTATTTTAGAGAAACCTGCGGCCAATTGAGTAAAAGTCAACTGCTCTACCAACTGAGTTAATGGTTCATCTGGGATAATGGCTGGATTGGAAGTTTGATGGTGGGTCGTGCAGGATTATTCGGCCTCCGGCCTCACCCTTCGGGCCAACGCTGAAGCGTTGTTGTCTCGCTTCGCTCGGCTCGAACCTGCGGCCAATTGATTAAAAGTCAACTGCTCTACCAACTGAGTTAACGGTTTATCTGGAGTAATGGCTGGATTGGGAGTTTGATGGTGGGTCGTGCAGGATTATTCGGCCTCCGGCCTCACCCTTCGGGCCAACGCTGAGCGTTGTTGTCTCGCTTCGCTCGGCTCGAACCTGCGGCCAATTGAGTAAAAGTCAACTGCTCTACCAACTGAGTTAACGGTTCATCTGGAATAATGGCTGGATTGGAAGTTTGATGGTGGGTCGTGCAGGATTCGAACCTGCGACCAATTGATTAAAAGTCAACTGCTCTACCGACTGAGCTAACGACCCATTAATATCTTGTTTGGCTGGCACTGTTGCTTGCCAACGGCGGCATATATTACTGATTTCTCAGTCTAGCGCAACGTTTATTTTATTAAATACGGCTCAAGCGACTATTAATCACCCAATTATCCCCAAAAAGACCGATAAATGACCTTTTGGGGATAATTATTACATTCCCGCAATCTTTTTTTCAGCCATCTTAGCCGCGTTAGTGCCAGGATATTGTTTTGCCACTTGTTGATAAACCGCTTTCGCTTTAGCCTTTTGTCCCTTTTCCTGCATGATCAGACCAACTTTATACAGGGAATCACTGCTTTTTTGGGATTTAGGATAATTTTTTACTACAGTCGCAAAATAATAAGCTGCATCGTCTTTCTTGCCCTTGTTGTAATTCAACTGGCCGAGCCAATAATTTACATTCGGTAAGTATTTAGACTTTGGGTAAGACTTAGCAAATTTCTGAAAGGCTACGATAGCTTTGTCATATTCCTTGGTGTTGATAGCCAAGGCTGCAGCAGCATCGTAATCTCCCTTTTCGTTCCCAGTACTAGCAGCAGACTGATTATCAACACTTTTTTCCGCCGGTGTGTCCGTATTCTCACTTTCTGTAGCAGATGCACCGGATGGATTGGCAATTTTATCCAACTGCTGATAAATATCTTTCTGGCGCTCAACTATCTGATTTAATTGATACTGATTTTCCTGAATCTGACCACGCAATGTATCAATATCACGTTGAGAATCAGCAAGCTGCTGCTGGAGTTGGGTTAATAATTGACTGTGAGCGTCAGAAATACGCTCTAATTGGGAAAGGCGCTCATCTGTAGAGCCTGAGCCGACATTACTGATTGGCGCTTGGGCGGTAGCGGCCCATGGAGCCGCTACGCCAACCA
Source organism: Enterobacteriaceae bacterium (assembly GCA_031253755.1). Taxonomy (GTDB): domain Bacteria; phylum Pseudomonadota; class Gammaproteobacteria; order Enterobacterales; family Enterobacteriaceae; genus Xenorhabdus. Next base: position 32,232 of record JAIRVT010000044.1, on the reverse strand, counting down.
ATAACGACAGACCCAATACAAAATGTCTGAAGTTACTGTTCATGCTTTACTCTTAGTATACGATTACAGCGCGACGGTTTTTCGCGTATGCTGCTGCGTCATGACCAAGAACTGCTGGTTTTTCTTTACCGTAAGAAACGATAGCCAGTTGGTCAGCAGAAACGCCTTTGCCTTGCAGGTACATTTTAACTGCATTTGCACGACGCTCACCCAACGCGATATTGTACTCTGGAGTACCGCGCTCATCTGCATGACCTTCGATAGTCACTTTAACAGATGGGTTGCTACGCAGGAATGCAGCGTGTGCATCCAGCATCTGAGTAAACTCGCTGTTGATATCGTATTTATCGAAACCGAAGTATACGATGTTGTTGTTTTGCAGTTCTTGCATTTGCTGACGTGCTAATTCTTCAGCAGACAGACCTGCATTAGCAGAGTTATCAACAGTGCCTACGCCAGACTGATCATTATTACCATTTTTGGTGTTTGAACACGCTGCTACGGCCATAATTGGTAAAGCTAACATCAGCCCTTTTAGCACTTTATTCAGTTGCATCTCTTTGATCCTTTTATAGTTTGCTATTCATACTTATTATGCATCACAGATACGGCGACCAGGCAGGTGATTTTACCTGTCCATCGGTTGCCGGAAGACGCGCTTTGAAACGCCCGTCGGTCGAAACTAGCTGCAATACAGTCCCCAACCCTTGGGTGGAGCTATAAATAACCATAGTGCCGTTAGGTGCGATGCTTGGCGTTTCATCCAGGAACGTATCTGTCAATACTTGGACAGACCCCGTTACCAGATCCTGTTTGGCGATGTGCTGACTTCCGTTCGCTGAGCTGACCATAACGATAAATGTACCATCAGGGCTAACATCAGCATCTTGGTTCTGTGAACCTTCCCAAGTCAGGCGTTGTGGAGCACCGCCATTAATATCAATTTTGTACAGTTGTGGACGACCACCCTGATCTGAGGTATAGACCAGTGTGTTACTATCGGGCATCCAGCTTGGCTCAGTATTGTTACTGCGGCCATCGGTTACCTGACGAATTTGCCCTGAAGCTAAATCCATCACATATAAATTCAAGCTACCTGTTTTGGAAAGAGCAAATGCAAGTTTAGTCCCATCCGGGGAAAATGCAGGTGCCCCATTGTGGCGTGGAAATGACGCAACATGACGTACAGCGCTCGTTGCCAATGTCTGGATAACCAGAGAGGAACGCCCTCCTTCAAATGTCACGTAGGCCAGCTGAGAACCATCTGATGACCATGCCGGTGACATTAATGGCTCTGGTGAACGGTGTACAGTGCTTTCGTTATAACCGTCATAATCAGCTACCCGTAATTCATACGGAAACTGACCTGTCGCTGCTTTCGTAACAACGTAAGCGATGCGCGTAGTAAATGCGCCTTTGATACCTGTTAATTTTTCAAAAACTTCATTACTGGTTGTATGTGCCGCATAACGCAACCATTTTCTATCAACCGTAAATTGATTTTGAGCCAGTACTGAACCCGGTGCTCCGACAACATCAACCAATTGGTAAGAAACTAAAAATTTACCATCAGCCGCAGGTTGAACATTGCCGACAACCACGGAGTCTATTCCCAGTGCAGACCATGCCGCAGGAGTGACTTCTGATGCGGTAGCCGGTTGTTGTGGCATACGATCAGGAGTAATAGGGCTGAATTTCCCGCTATTTCTTAAATCAGCAGCAACAATTGCACCGATGTCTTCCGGTGGGTTATCGGTTCCAGCCCACTTAAATGGCACTACACCAATAGGGCGGGCAGAATCAACGCCCTTTGTAATTTCAATGCGAACCTCTGCATGAGCCAATGTTGCCCATAGCAGCAAAAAACTAAGTAATGCTTTAAATGTTACTTTAAAAGTCTGATTCATCATCTCTCCCTTACCGCGATCGATATGCCCGCAATAATTCGGCGGATTCTAGCAAACGCCAACAAACAAAACCAGATACCTAAATAAAATCTAATAATTTTGTTTGTATAAATAAATTATCCGACGTTTCACCTAACAAATTACCCATTTACACCAAATATTTATCTTATTGAGGCTTAAAATTCAGTGTAGAACTCTTGAAATGTTCATAAACCTCTTTGCTCGGTGGACGTGGCATTTTTGTTCGACTTGCCACAGAAACCGCTTCCCGACACAATGCAGGATCGCCTCCATTCGCATGAACACTAATTAACATACCATCCGGTGCCAGTTTTATGCTCAAATCACATGTACGCCCTAAATACAGCTTCGGATCACGGAAATTATTCTGGATTGCCGTCTGAATTTGTCCCTTGTAATTATTAATGTCTGAATCAGAAGCGCCACTTTTCTTACTACCGCCTTTGCCTGCTGCGGAAGCGCCGCCCTGCTGTTTAGGTGCATTGGACGTTAACCCGCCCAGCAGATCATCCACTGCCTGCTCGCTTTTCTTAGCTTCTGCCTTTTCTTTAGCCGCTTTGGCTTTTGCATCCGCTTTTGCTTTAGCAGCTGCTTCTGCATCTGCTTTAGCTTTGGCTTGAGCTTTTTCTTCAGCAGCAGCTTTCGCTTTAGCCTCAGCGTCTGCTTTGACCTGAGCATCAGACTCGGCTTTTGCTTTTGCATCAGCTTTGGCTTTCGCTTCTGCCTCCGCTTTTCGTTTTACCGCTTCTTCTGCTTCTTTTTTAGCCTGAGCTTCTGCTTTTTGTTGCGCTTCTGCCTGCTGTTTCAGAATCTTTTCCTGCTCAGCTTTGGCTTTTGCCGCCGCTTCTTCTGCAACTTTCTGCTCTGCGCGTGCTTTTGCTGCCGCAGCATTCGCCTGTTGTTTCTGCTCTTCAGCCGCCTGCTGCGCTTTTATCCGCTCTTCTTCAGCAGATTTCAGGCGCTCCTGCTCTTCAGCCTGTTTAGCACGTAATTCGGCGGCCTGTTGTTCAGCTTTTTTCTCCCGTAGCTGTTCAGCCAGTTTTGCATCAGCCTGCTGCTGTTGCTTCTGATTATATTGCTGAACGACCGCATTTGGATCGACCATAATAGCGTCAATAACTGAACCTTCTGCGCCACCACCGCCCATTTCCGTTTTTTGCTTCAAAGAACCCCAAATCAAAAAACCGAACAGGATAATGTGCAAAATAATCGAAATGATAATGGCGCGCTTTAGCCTACTGTTTTGCTCGTTTGTCTTTCCCACGCTCGACATCCAGAAACTTTAATTGAAAGCTGCCATCAGGCGCCAATAGGCTGAGTCATCAAACCAACCGATTTTACACCTGCCTGACGAAGCATATTCAGCCCCTTGATGATTTCATCATAAGGGACTTCCTTTGAACCCCCAATCAAGAAAACCGTTTTAGGGTTAGCTTTCATCAAGGTCTGAGCTTCGGCAATAATTTGCTGCTCAGGTAATAATTCCAGTCGCTCCTGTTTAACAACCATGCTGTACCGCCCTACTCCGGAAACTTCCAGAATAACCGGTGGGTTATCAGAACTGGAGACGGTTTGAGAATCCACCGCATCAGGTAAATCAACTTCGACACTTTGTGTGATAATCGGTGCTGTCGCCATAAAAATCAGCAGCAAAACCAGCAACACGTCCAGCAAGGGGACGATATTGATCTCGGATTTTAGCTCACGTCTGCGACTGCGAGTGCGCGCCATTCGCTTTTTCCCCTTACGATTTGTTACGACTTATTGGCATTAGAAACAAAAGCCTGACGATGTAGGATGGCCAGAAATTCTTCCAGAAAGTTATCGTAAACTTGTTCCAGTTTATTGACACGCTGGTTCAGACGGTTATAAGCCATTACCGCAGGAATAGCGGCAAACAGGCCGATTGCCGTAGCAATCAACGCTTCCGCAATACCGGGAGCAACCATTTGCAAGGTAGCCTGCTTTACTGCACCTAAGGCAATAAACGCATGCATAATCCCCCAGACTGTGCCAAACAGACCAATATAAGGGCTGATAGAACCGACCGTTCCCAGAAAGGGAATGTGATTTTCCAGTGTTTCCAATTCACGGTTCATGGAAATCCGCATGGCGCGCGTTGCCCCGGTAATGACCGCTTCTGGCGCATGACTATTTGCCTGATGTAAACGGGCAAACTCTTTAAAACCAGAATAGAAAATTTGTTCAGTACCGCTTAGCGTATCACGATGTGACTGGCTTTCTTTATACAGACGTGATAACTCAATTCCAGACCAAAATTTATCTTCGAATGCTTCAACTTCACGGGTAGCAGCGTTCAATATTTTTGTTCGTTGAATGATAATTCCCCAAGAAACGACAGAAAAACCAATCAAAATTAACATGATTAGTTGTACTAATAATCCTGCCTTCAGGAATAAATCTAGGATATTCATGTCAGTCACTGCTTAAACTCCGCGACAATAGACTTTGGAAGCGCGACAGGCTTCATTTGAGATGAATTTACGCAGACAACCAGACACTCTGCGCTATTGATAACTGCATCATTATAATCAACAATTCGTTGAGTAAATGTCAGTGAAGCACCACGAATACGGGTGATTTCACATTCCACTATTAACTGATCGTCCAGCCTTGCGGGTTTCCGATAGTCAATTGTCATGCGGCTAACAACAAAACCAATTTGTTCATCCAACATATACTTTTGATGGAAGCCTTTTTCACGCAACATCTCTGTACGTGCTCTTTCATAAAAAGCCAAATATTGGGCGTGATAGACCACACCACCAGCATCTGTGTCTTCGTAATAAACACGGATAGGCCAACGGAACGACATATTACTCACAAATAATCCTAATCGGGCGAATTGACGCTGCCACTATACTTAAGACAATAGCGCTTTGGAATGACTTGTTCTTAAAGAAGTCAAAAAAAATTTATAGGCCAGCGTTCTATAAAATTATAAATAGTTTACTTAATGAAATGATATAAGCCAAAGATAAGGATCAAAAATGCAGGTAACGGATGGAAAAACAGACGCCACGCAACATGTTTAGGGTTAAACCCGACACCAAAAATAACCCCGGAACACGCCGCCCAAACCAATAACATACCGATGCCTGTGGGCAACGAACTGGTGTTCGCCGCAAAGCGGGTTGGATCCCACAAGACACATAAAGCCAGCCCCAAAGCCATAATGAGGATAAGGGTCCTCAGCAGACCCTTATTCATTAGTTGGTGTAATTTATCAACCAACATTATTTTCTGTCACTCTCAATCAGCTTTTCTGATTCACTATGCTCAAGGGCTAAAGCTGCAATAATTGCAAAACTACACGCCAAGAGTGTTCCTAAAATCCAGGCAAAATACCACATGCGCTCTGCTCCTTTAGTACAGTGAGTGTTTGTTGTCTTCAATGAAGTTCTTATCCAAACGCCCGAACATTTTGTAGTAACACCAGATAGTGTACAGCAGAATGATAGGAACGAAGATAAGCGCAACAATGAACATAATTTGTAACGTCCACTGACTGGATGTTGCATCCCACATAGTCAGGCTGACATTCGGGTCAATACTTGATGGCATCACAAACGGGAACATCGTGATCCCTGCCGTCAGGATAATACAGGCGATGGTCAGTGATGAGAACAGGAATGCCCAAGCACCTTTATCCAGCCGGGTTGTCAGCATCGTCAATAAAGGAAGAATGATGCCCAACGCCGGGATTGCCCACAAAATCGGATGATGGTTGAAATTGATCAGCCAAGCGCCTGCCTGTAGAGCAACTTGCTTATGCAGCGGGTTAGATACTCCATTAGGATCAAGACCGCCAGTCACAACATAGCCATCAATGCCATAAATCAGCCAGACACCCGCCAGCAGGAAAGCCACTGCGGTGATCAGTGCACAAACATGTGTTGCAGTGCGGGAACGCAGATGCAATTCACCGGTAGTACGCATTTGCAGATAGGCTGCGCCTTGTGTCGTGATCATCATCAAACTGATGACACCCGCCAGCAGGCCATAAGGATTCAGCAGTTCAAAGAATGTACCTTCATAGAAAATCCGTTGATCCACATCTATCTTCATCGGTACACCTTGCAACAGGTTACCGAACGCAACACCAATCACTAATGGCGGGACGAAACTGCCAACAACAATTCCCCAATCCCACATGTTACGCCACTTTCTGTCTTCCAGTTTTGAACGGTAGTCAAACCCGACAGGACGGAAGAACAGTGATGCCAGCACCAGAATCATGGCGATATAGAAGCCGGAAAAAGACGCGGCGTATACGGCTGGCCAAGCGGCAAACAATGCACCACCAGCTGTGATTAACCAAACCTGATTACCATCCCAGTGAGGCGCGACTGAGTTAATCATAATACGGCGTTCTGTGTCATTTTTGCCGATAACTCTCAGCAACACCCCAACACCCATGTCAAAACCATCGGTTACAGCGAACCCGATCAGCAACACACCAATCAGCAGCCACCATATAAACCGTAACACTTCATAATCGAGCATAAGTGGACTCCTGCTTAATTAGCATTGTTCATTGAAGAAACGTTTTTCTGTTCAAAATGGTAACGTCCGCTCTTAAGGCTGCTTGGGCCAAGGCGGGCAAATTTGAACATCAGGAACATTTCAGCAATCAGGAACAAAGTATACAGACCACATATCAGCGCCATTGAGAAAATCAGATCACCCGCACTGCGTGTTGATGCAGCGACTGCGGTTGGCAATACTTCACCAATGGCCCAAGGTTGACGCCCATACTCAGCAACAAACCAGCCGGTTTCAACCGCAATCCACGGTAATGGAATGCTGAATAACGCCGCGCGCAACAACCATTTTTGATGCCCGATGCGATTACGGACAACGCTGAAGAATGCCAGCCCGATAACCAGTAACATGATGAAGCCACAGGCAACCATGATGCGGAATGCAAAGTACAGCGGTGCCACGCGTGGAATGGAATCTTTTACCGCCGCTTTAATCTGCGCTTCTGTCGCATTTGCCACTTCAGGGGTATAACGTTTGACAAGCAGACCGTAGCCAAGATCTTTCTTACTTTCATTGAACGCCTTGAGAACAGCTGGGTCAGTGTTACCTGCACGTAATTTTTCCAGCAATTCATAGGCTTTAAGGCCATTACGGATGCGTTGCTCGTGCTGGTTCATCAAATCACGCAGACCCACCACCGGTGTATCTGTGGAGCGCGTCGCGATAAGACCCAAGACGTAAGGGATTTGAATGGAGTATTTGTTCTCCATATTATCCTGATCAGGAATACCAATCAGGGTAAATGAAGCCGGTGCCGGCTGCGTTTCCCATTCGGCTTCGATAGCCGCCAGCTTGGTTTTCTGCACGTCACCCATTTCGTACCCGGATTCATCACCCAGCACAATAACGGACAACACAGCGGCAATACCAAAGCTTGCTGCAATCGCAAAAGAACGTTTCGCAAACGGAATATCTCGCCCTTTAAGCAAGTAGTAAGAGCTGATACCTAAGATAAAAATCGCACCTGTGACATAACCGGCAGCCACAGTATGAACAAATTTCACCTGAGCAACGGGGTTAAACACCAGATCGCCAAAACTGACCATTTCCATACGCATGGTTTCAAAATTGAAATCAGATGCAATCGGGTTTTGCATCCAACCATTCGCAATCAGAATCCATAGCGCAGAGAAATTAGAGCCTAGCGCGACCAGCCAAGTTACGGCTAAGTGCTGTTTCTTACCAAGACGATCCCAACCGAAGAAAAACAAGCCAACGAATGTGGATTCAAGGAAGAAAGCCATCAAGCCTTCAATGGCCAATGGCGCACCAAAAATATCACCTACGTAATGTGAAAAATATGACCAGTTTGTTCCGAACTGGAACTCCATAGTCAGACCTGTTGCAACCCCCAGCGCAAAGTTAATACCAAATAACTTGCCCCAGAACTTCGTCATATCTTTATAGATTTGCTTGCCAGATAGCACATATACCGTTTCCATAATCGCAAGCAAAAACGCCATACCCAGTGTCAGTGGTACGAATAGGAAATGGTACATAGCAGTTAAGGCAAACTGTAATCGTGACAGTTCGACAATATCAAACATCTTGACTCCTTGCTCCTAGCAGGAAGACACCGACTTGCGGCGACCCGACTTCGCTTATCTTTGAGATAAAACAGACTCAGAGATAAAACAAAAGTCTCGTAACTACCAGCAATAAATGCCTCAAACACAACAACGAATTATTAAGTAAATCAAAAACTCAATATATTCCCCAATAATATTACGCCTATAATCACATACAATAAATAGCTTTTGCGTGACTCAGATTATAATTCTGAATATGGGCCATGGTGCCGTTCATTTACGAGGTAATATCTATTTATTCTAGATCAATTAAATCCGGTTTAGCGAATACATTCCGCAGTAATAAATTGATTTTAGTCAATTTTTTAATTGTTTTGTTAATCATTAAAGCTATTATTTCATTATGGTTGATTTAATGTTAATAATTTGTTTCTGTTAGTGCTTGTTAATTTATTTTTTACTGTAAAAAACATAATAAATTAACTTTTCGTTTTCATTATCATAAAAATATATTTTTATTTTTTTATAATTAATTAAATTAATCGATTAAATAAAATATCGAAATAAGTTCAGTCGAATTTCAAAATAAACTTTCGCATAAAATGCTAACTTTATGTTTATACTATAAATAAAAAATTAAAGGCCACTTGATAGTGGCCTTTTTCTATAAACAGAATTTATTTTGGGGTTATTTACCCGCTAACAAATCTTTTACCGCATCGCCGATATCAGCAAGGCTACGGACAGTCTTGACTCCCGCGGATTCCAGTGCTGCAAATTTTTCGTCCGCAGTACCTTTACCACCTGCGATAATCGCGCCAGCATGACCCATACGCTTGCCTTTAGGTGCAGTTACACCCGCAATGTAGGCGACAACTGGTTTAGTCACATGTTTTTTGATATAAGCAGCGGCTTCTTCTTCTGCTGTACCACCAATCTCACCAATCATCACGATGGCTTCAGTTTGTGAGTCTTCCTGAAACAGTTTCAGAATGTCGATGAAGTTTGAACCTGGGATTGGGTCACCACCGATACCAACACAAGTAGACTGGCCCAGACCTGCATCCGTAGTTTGCTTCACAGCTTCATAAGTCAAAGTTCCTGAACGGGATACTATGCCGACTTTACCTGCCTGATGAATATGGCCCGGCATGATACCAATCTTACATTCACCCGGTGTGATCACGCCCGGACAGTTAGGGCCGATCATACGAACGCCCGCCTGATCCAGTTTTACCTTAACAGTCAGCATATCCAGCGTCGGAATGCCTTCTGTGATAGTAATGATCAGCTTAATGCCTGCGTCAATCGCTTCCAGAATAGAGTCTTTACAGAATGGTGCCGGAACATAAATCACAGAGGCGGTTGCGCCTGTTGCTTCAACGGCTTCGCGTACCGTATTGAAAACAGGCAAACCAAGATGCTGTGTGCCGCCTTTACCCGGCGTTACGCCACCCACCATCTGAGTGCCGTAAGCAATCGCTTGTTCGGAATGGAAAGTACCCTGACTGCCTGTAAAGCCCTGACAAATAACCTTGGTGTTTTTATCGATTAAAATAGACATTATTTATTCTCCGCTGCGGCAACTGCTTGTTTAGCTGCGTCTGTCAAACTTGTGGCTGCAATAATATTCAAACCGCTATCAGCCAGTTTTTTCGCACCCAATTCAGCATTGTTTCCTTCCAAACGAACGACTACCGGTACGTGAACACCCACTTCTTCCACAGCACCAATAATACCGTCAGCAATCAGGTCACAACGGACGATTCCACCAAAGATATTAACCAAAACTGCTTTCACATTTTCATCTGACAGGATGATTTTAAATGCTTCAGTCACACGTTCTTTTGTCGCACCACCCCCGACATCGAGGAAGTTAGCCGGTGCGCCACCGTGCAGTTTAACAATGTCCATCGTTCCCATTGCCAAACCTGCGCCGTTTACCATACAACCAATGTTGCCGTCTAATGCAACATAATTCAGTTCCCATTGTGCAGCCTGAGCTTCACGTGGGTCTTCCTGTGATGGGTCGTGCATTTCACGCAATTCAGCCTGACGGAACATCGCATTACCATCAGCACCTAATTTCCCATCCAGACAAACAAGATCACCTTCAGTCGTAATAACCAACGGGTTAATTTCGACCAGAGCTAAGTCACGCTCAAGGAAAAGGGTCGCCAATCCCATGAAAATTTTGGTGAATTGAGCGACTTGTTTACCAGTCAAACCCAGTTTGAATGCCAGTTCACGACCTTGGTAAGGCATAGGGCCAGACAGTGGATCGATGATAGCTTTGTGAATCAGTTCAGGCGTTTCTTCCGCCACTTTTTCTATTTCGACGCCACCTTCGGTAGAGGCCATGAACACGACACGACGTGTACCACGGTCAACAACCGCACCAAGATACAGCTCCTTGGCAATATCAGTCGCACCTTCTACCAGAATCTGATGAACAGGCTGCCCCTGTGCATCTGTCTGGTAAGTAACCAGTCGTTTACCCAGCCACTGTTCAGCAAAAGCACGGATCTCATCCTTGCTATTAACAACCTTAACGCCACCAGCCTTACCGCGGCCACCTGCGTGAACCTGACATTTAACGACCCAAGGGCCTGAACCAATTTTGGATGCTGCTTCTTCTGCTTCGCGTGGTGTTGTGCAGGCGAAACCAGCAGGAGCGGGTAAACCATACCGTGCGAAAAGTTGTTTTGCCTGATACTCGTGTAAGTTCATGATTTTCTATCCATAATTTAATCTGAGAAAGGTAATTAACCTTCTACGCCTTTCATCTTTCAAACTGCATCTTTCAAGCTACATAACCTTCAAACGACAGACTGAAATCTAGGGGGCATATTCTGTTGCTCTGGATATGACCAGCCCGCAAGCTGGTCGCATAATTTGTTACTCGTTTGACTTCAGACTGGGCGGAATTGACTCCATTCCGCCCTGATGCTGATGCTATACATCCAGCAATAGACGTGTTGGGTCTTCCAGCATTTCTTTGATGGTCACCAGAAAGCCTACTGACTCACGTCCATCAATCAGACGGTGATCATAAGACAGTGCCAGATACATCATTGGAAGGATCTCAACCTGACCATTGACTGCCATTGGACGATCTTTAATGGCGTGCATACCAAGGATCGCGCTTTGTGGTGGGTTAATAATCGGGGTGGACATCAAGGAGCCGAAAACACCGCCATTGGTAATGGTGAAATTACCGCCAGTCAGTTCTTCAACCGTCAATTTACCGTCACGACCTTTAATCGCCAGTTCTTTGATGTTTTTCTCAATATCAGCCATGCTCAGTGCATCGGCATCACGCAGTACCGGAGTAACCAGACCACGAGGAGTCGATACCGCAATGCTGATATCAAAATAGTTGTGATAAACCACATCTGTGCCATCAATGGAAGCATTCACTTCTGGATAACGTTTCAGCGCTTCAACAACGGCTTTCACATAGAAAGACATAAAGCCCATACGGACACCATGACGTTTTTCGAATGCATCGCCGTATTGCTTACGCAGCTCCTGAATTGGCTTCATATTGACTTCGTTGAAAGTCGTCAGCATCGCTGTGTTGTTTTTCGCTTCGAGCAGGCGTTCAGCAACACGTTTGCGCAACCGTGTCATTGGCACACGTTTTTCACTACGGTGTGGCAACAGAGACGGTTGTGCCGTTGCTGTTGATTCGACTGGTTTGGCGCTTTCTTTCTTGTTCGCAGCAATATATTTTTCTATGTCTTCACGAACGATACGGCCACCGACGCCGCTGCCTGTAATTGCAGATGGGTCCAAATCATGCTCTGCAATCAGACGACGAACAGCCGGGCTTAATGCGTCATTGCTTTCGTCTTCCAAAGAAGCGCTCTGGCGCTGTGCAGGCGTTGCTTCTGTGTTATTTTTCACCGCAGCAGGGATACCGGTGCTATCACTCAAACTGATACGGCCAAGCAGTTGCCTGGACAGTACAGTGGCGCCTTCTTCTTCCAAAACAGCTTCCAGAACACCCGCTTCACTGGCAGGCACTTCTAAAATCACTTTGTCAGTTTCAATTTCAACCAGAATTTCATCACGTGCTACAGTATCACCTGGTTTTTTATGCCATGTCGCAACAGTGGCATCTGCTACAGATTCAGGAAGGTCTGGAACCAGAATTTCTACGCTACTCATTTTCTATCCTTATTTATTCAACGTTCAGTGCGTCATTAACCAGAGCTTGCTGTTGCTGCTGGTGAACAGACATATAGCCCACAGCTGGGGAAGCAGAAGCTGGACGCCCTGCATAACGTAAAGAAGCCCCGAATGGGATCACTTCACGGAAATTATGTTGACTGCAATACCAGGCACCCTGATTTAATGGTTCTTCCTGACACCAGACAAAATCATGAACATGTGCATACTGTTCCAGTAAATTCAGCATGTCCTGACGAGGGAATGGGTACAGTTGTTCAATACGCATAATGGCGACATCAGTCTGTTCATTTTTACGACGTTGTTCCAACAAATCGTAATAAACTTTACCGGAGCAAAGTACAACGCGTTTCACGCCTTTCGGATCCAAAGCGTCAACTTCACCAATCACTGGCTCGAATTTACCGTTAGCCAGTTCATCCAGACTGGATACTGCCAGTGGATGACGCAGCAGTGATTTAGGTGACATGACGATCAAAGGACGGCGCATACCACGCAGAGACTGACGACGCAGCATGTGGTAAACCTGAGCCGGAGTCGATGGCACACACACCTGCATGTTCTGTTCCGCACACAATTGCAGATAACGTTCCAGACGTGCTGATGAGTGCTCAGGACCTTGGCCTTCGTAACCGTGTGGCAACAGCATGACCAAACCACACATCCGACCCCATTTTTGCTCACCTGAACTGATAAATTGGTCGATGACAGTCTGCGCTACGTTAGCAAAGTCACCAAATTGTGCTTCCCAGATAGTCAGTGCGCGGGGTTCTGTGGTTGCATAACCATATTCAAATGCCAGTACAGCTTCTTCTGACAGCACAGAATCCCAGACATTGAATACGCCTTGACCATTGTGAACATTTGCCAGAGGAACATAAACGGAAGCATTAGCCTGATTATGGATAACAGCATGGCGATGGAAGAATGTGCCACGGCCCGCATCTTCACCGGACAGACGAACCGGAATACCTTCATCAACCAGAGTCGCATAAGCCAATGTTTCTGCCGCACCCCAGTCAAACAGCTTGTTGCCGTTAGCCATTTCCGCACGGTCTGCATAAATTTTTGCAACCCGTGAGTGCATTTCAACTTCAGCCGGAATGGTGCTGATACGTTTGCCAAGATCTTGCAGACGTTTCAACTCCATATTATGTGGATACACTTCATCCCACTCGTGATTCAGGTAAGGTTCCCATGTAAATGAGTGCAAGCCCATCTGACGCCATTCACTCACCACGCATTCACCATGATCCAGTGCATCACGGTATAAATTCACCATTTCGGTAACATCGTTAGGTGACAGCAGACCTTCCGCAATGAGTTTATCCCCGTAGATTTTACGTGGCGTCGGCTGTTTTTTGATTTGCTGATACATCAGCGGCTGAGTTGCACTTGGCTCATCAGCTTCGTTATGGCCATGACGACGGTAACAAACCAGATCAATCATCACGTCACGTTTAAAGGCATTACGGAAATCCAGAGCCAGACGGGTAACAAAAGCAACCGCTTCTGGATCATCAGCATTAACGTGGAAAATCGGTGCCTGAACCATTTTTGCAATATCAGTGCAATATTCTGTCGAGCGGGCATCTTTCGGGTTAGATGTCGTAAAACCAACCTGATTGTTGATCACGACGCGGACAGTACCGCCCACTTCATAACCACGCGCCTGAGACATGTTCAGTGTTTCCTGAACAACCCCCTGCCCTGTTACTGCTGCATCACCGTGGATGGTGACAGGCAGAACCATGTTGCTCTGCCCTTGATCAAGACGGTCACGACGGGCACGTACTGAACCAATAACGACAGGGCTGACAATTTCAAGGTGCGACGGGTTGAAGGCCAACGCCAAGTGCACCAAACCGCTTTCAGTTTCAAAATCAGAGGAAAAACCCTGATGATATTTCACATCACCTGTACCTAGGTGCTCTTTATGTTTGCCGGCAAATTCATCAAACAGATCAGCCGGTTTTTTACCCAGAATATTGATAAGGACGTTAAGGCGACCACGGTGAGCCATGCCAAGTACAACTTCACGTGTATCCTGTTTGCCTGCGTGGCGGATCATGTCCTTCAGCATTGGAATAAGTGCATCACCACCTTCCAGCGAGAAACGTTTCGCTCCTGGGAATTTCGCCCCCAGATAACGCTCCAGACCTTCCGCAGCAGTTAACTCCGCCAGAAAACGACGTTTTTCATCTGCACTGAATTGTGAGCTGACTGATACAGACTCCAGACGCTGTTGGAGCCAGCGTTTTTCTTCTGTATTAGTAATATGCATATATTCTGCACCGATTGAACCGCAGTATATGCGTTTCAGTGCATCATACAGATCAGCCAGTTTCATCGTCTCTTTGCCAATGGCAAATGAGCCTACGTTAAATGTTTCTTCAAAATCCGCTTTTGTTAAATTATGGAAAGCAGGATCGAGATCCGAAACAGGTTCCTGTTTCCATAATCCCAATGGGTCAAGGTTCGCATTTTGATGACCGCGGAAGCGGAATGCGTTGATGAGCTGCAAAACTTTAACCTGTTTTGCATCCATTGCCGGATCGCTGACTGAAGTGTGGTAACGAGTGGCATCCTTTGCCAGACGACGGAAGTAATCACGTGTCTGTGAGTGAAGTTGTTCCCCGTGAAGTCCCATATCTGGTAATTGTTGGAATATTTCTCTCCAACTTGCATCGACAGAATTAGGGTCGGTTATATAGTCTTCATAGATTTGCTCTATGTAAGACTGGTTTGCACCAGCTAGAAAGCTTGAATCCAGCCAGTCCTTCATTGCACCGTTCTGCATTGTGATCCCTTAAGCTTTGTGAGCTTTAGTTTTCGCCGTGGTTAACAAATACCGCTTATACCCGTTGTCTTTCAAACTGCCTCTTTATTGGCTACGTTTGCTCACTCCAGTCGCATAGTGATCTATGCTCAGGGGATCACTCACTTGCCGCCGCGATGCAACTCGAAATCCATAGCGTATATATTATGCGGTGTTGGTAAAAGGTTCATTTGGACGTGCTTAATGCATGTTCTTTATTTGGGTTAACCTACCCTTCAAGGAACCTTTAAAAACTGAATATCGGTTTTTAAAGGTTCCTCACGTTTCTTTTGAAACATAATCTTTCGGAACACAAGCTTCTGAAACATAAGTTTTCGAAACATAAACATAAGCCGTCGTTAGCAGCAGGCAATTTATCATCTTTCATTCTTTATGCCCTCCACTAGTTTGACATTTGTTTCAAAACTGTGGAGGGCAACCCTATATGCACTATTTATACACAATTCATCTGTCAATTATGTGTAATTTATGCACCATAAACACATCAGTTCTTTAATTAAGCACTGTGTTTTAACAACATAGACTTAATATGACCAATCGCTTTGGTCGGGTTCAAGCCTTTAGGACATACGCTGACACAGTTCATGATCCCATGACAACGGAAAACACTGAAAGCATCATTCAGACCATCCAAACGGGATGAAGTTTCAGTATCGCGGCTATCAATCAGGAAGCGATACGCAGCCAAAAGACCTGCCGGCCCAATAAATTTATCCGGATTCCACCAGAACGACGGGCATGATGTCGAACAGCAGGCACACAGAATACACTCATAAAGACCATCCAGCTTTGCACGCTGCTCTGGTGATTGCAGGTGTTCACGCGCAGGTGGTGTCTTACCATCATTAATCAAATAAGGACGGATTTTCTCATACTGAGTATAGAACTGCCCCATATCAACAACCAGATCACGAACGACTGGCAAGCCGGGCAGTGGGCGAATGACAATCTTCTGGTTACCACGGCGCAACGCTGAAACAGGTGTAATGCAGGCCAGCCCATTTTTACCATTCATATTCAGGCCGTCAGAGCCACATACACCTTCACGGCACGAACGACGGAATGACAAGGTTGGATCCTGCTCTTTTAACTGGATAAGCGCATCCAGCAGCATCATGTCACGCCCTTCTTCAGCTTCCAGCGTGTAATCCTGCATACGGGGTGCGTTGTCTACATCCGGATTATAACGATAAATTGAGAATTCAAGTTTCATAATCTATTTCTCCGCAACTGGAACATCAGCAACGCAATTAGTAAGAACGCACTTTCGGCGGGAAGGCTTCACGCAATTTTGGCTGCATGTTCACTTCGCGACGGGTCATGCTCTCAGTTTGCGGTAAATACAAGCTATGGCAGAGCCAATTTGCATCGTCACGCTCTGGATAGTCGAAACGGCTATGCGCGCCACGGCTTTCGGTACGGAAATTCGCAGCAACCGCAGTTGAATAAGCGGTTTCCATCAGGTTATCCAATTCCAGACACTCAATACGCTGAGTGTTGAATTCTGATGAAGTGTCATCCAGACGGGCATTTTGCAGACGTTCGCGGATCACTTTCAGTTCATCTAATCCTTTCGCCATCGCATCACCTTCACGGAATACAGAGAAGTTATTCTGCATACATGCCTGTAGCGCTTTACGGATTTCAACCGGATCTTCACCTGAACGGGTATTATTCCAACGGTTCAGACGTTGCAGTGAGGCATCAATATCAGATTCGCTGGCATCTCGGCTGGTTCCCTGCTCCATCAGGCTTTCTTTCAGGTGCAGACCCGCAGAACGACCAAAGACCACCAAATCCAGCAATGAGTTACCCCCCAAACGGTTTGCGCCATGTACAGACACGCAAGCGATTTCACCCACGGCAAACAGGCCCGGAATGATGACATCTTCGCCTTTTTCATTGACCGTCAGTGCCTGACCGGTAATTTTGGTTGGGATTCCGCCCATCATATAGTGACAGGTTGGGAGCACAGGAATTGGTTCTTTTACCGGATCAACGTGGGCAAAAGTACGGGATAACTCAAGGATACCCGGCAGACGTGATTCCAATACCTCTTTACCCAGATGATCCAGTTTCAGTTTCACGTGAGGTCCCAATGGGCCGTCACAGCCACGACCTTCACGGATCTCAATCATCATCGAACGTGCAACAACATCACGACCTGCCAAATCTTTAGCATTCGGTGCGTAACGTTCCATGAAGCGTTCACCATCTTTATTCAGCAGATAGCCACCTTCACCACGACAACCTTCTGTGACCAGTACGCCTGCGCCTGCAATTCCTGTTGGGTGGAATTGCCACATTTCCATATCCTGCACAGGAACACCGGCACGCAGAGCCATACCAACACCGTCACCGGTATTAATGTGCGCATTGGTTGTGGATTGGAAAATACGGCCTGCTCCGCCGGTGGCCAGAATGGTTGCTTTAGCTTTGAAATAAACCACTTCACCGGTTTCAATACAGATAGCAGTACAGCCAACAATCGTTCCATCCTGATTTTTGACCAAATCCAGAGAGTACCATTCAGAGAAAATAGTCGTGTGATTCTTCAGGTTCTGTTGGTACAAGGTATGAAGCAATGCGTGACCAGTACGGTCAGCCGCAGCAGCAGTACGGGCAGCCTGTTCACCGCCGAAGTTTTTAGATTGTCCGCCAAATGGACGCTGATAGATACGGCCGTTATCCAGACGGGAGAATGGCAGCCCCATGTGCTCCAGTTCCAAAATCGCTTCCGGACCGGTATTACACATGTATTCGATAGCATCCTGATCGCCGATATAATCGGAACCTTTCACCGTGTCATACATGTGCCACTGCCAGTTATCTTCATGCGTGTTGCCCAGAGCAACAGTGATACCGCCCTGCGCTGACACAGTATGTGAACGGGTTGGAAAAACTTTAGAAATCAGGGCACAGGACAGGCCCATCTGTGAAATTTGCAATGCGGCACGCATACCCGCGCCACCCGCACCAATAACAACAGCGTCAAACTCTCTTACTGGCAAATTCATTTTATACACTCCACACAACCAATGTTCCGTAAATCAAATAAGTCAGCAATGCAACAATAATGACCAGTTGCAACATCAGGCGCAGTGCCAGTGGCTTCACATAATCTGTCAGCACCTGCCACATACCAATCCAGGCATGGACCAAGATGGAAAGCAGTGCCAATGTGGTGAACACTTTAGTGAGAGATGAGGAAAAAAAATCGCTCCAGACTTCATAGGTGATGTCTGACGTTGTTGCTACAAAACCAACAATATAGAGGACGTATAAAACAATAACGATTGCAGAGGCACGTAATAACAACCAGTCCTGAATACCCGTGCGCCCTAATGCGGATGCGTTGCTTACCATACTAATACCCCAGCCAGAATAGACAGAATAACTGCGATCACTATTGCTACTTTGGCAGAAGCTCTACCCGTAGCTAGGTTCTCTTCCAAGAAACCGAAATCCATCAGGACATGGCGGATGCCACCACAAATGTGGTATCCCAACGCCGTTAATATCCCCCAGAGGATAAATTTGGCGAAAAAGCCAGTCATGATTTCAGATGCTTGCTGGAAGCCCTCTTGCGAAGACAGTGACATACCCAGCAACCACAGCAGAATGCCGACAGCTATAAAGGTGATGACGCCTGAGATACGGTGCAAGATCGAAGCTATCGCGGAAACGGGTTGATTTATCGTCCGCAGATCGAGGTTGACAGGTCTTTGTTTTTTCACAATTTTGCCCACACAGCTTTTTTTATTTTCAATCCTCCGGCCCTGGGTGGGAATCAGACAGCGTCAAGAGGATACAAAGACACAACATGACTAAATTAACAATCCTTATTGCAAACGTTGTGATTTGATTACGCTGGGTGCTCCTAACATCAGGTAATCCGGAGACCTTGATGCAGTATAAGTACTTCACATTGTTATTACAATTCCCACACAATATGATTATTAACATTTAGCTATGAACAGTGATTAAGATCACGATTCAAACATTTTTCATAAAAACTATTATCTCGTTTGACAAAGATTAAACATTTATCTTACATATATGGCGGTGTATATCACGCACCGTTATTTTCCGATGAAAAAACGAACATTGAGAAAAAAACGGTTAATATAAAAGTATTGCTTTGGCACAAAATGGTAACACTTTATGTTAAGAATACTTTAGATATAACACCCAGCAACTTTTTAACAACCTAAAAATGATTGTCGCCCGTAAATGAGATTTCAGCGTTAAATATATCGCCTGATTTTTGATTTTCTCCGGTAACACAGTATCCGATAACACAGTGCCATCGGCACCGTAAATGTGTCTATCCATGGTGGTTGTTAGGAGTTATAAAAATTAAGCGCTAAGGAGATGTAAATGGCTGATAAAAAGGCTACGTTGACCATAAATGGTTCAGCTGCTATCGAACTAGACGTACTCACGCCAACGCTAGGTTCTGAAGTTATTGACGTTCGTACACTCGGCTCAAAAGGCTTCTATACCTATGATCCTGGCTTCACTTCCACTGCCTCTTGTGAGTCGAAAATCACCTATATTGATGGCAATGAAGGCATTTTGCTGCACCGTGGTTTTCCCATCGATCAGCTCGCAACAAAATCAACCTATCTGGAAGTTTGTTATATTCTGCTCAATGGTGAAACACCGGCTCCCGAACAGTATGCAAAATTCAAAGAAACGGTGACCCGCCATACTATGATCCACGAACAGATTACCCGTCTGTTCCACGGTTTCCGCCGTGACTCTCACCCTATGGCTGTACTTTGTGGTGTCACAGGCGCTCTTGCGGCCTTCTACCACGATTCGCTGGATGTTAATAATCCACGTCACCGCGAAATTACTGCATACCGGCTGTTGTCAAAAATGCCAACTGTGGCAGCAATGTGCTACAAATATTCCATCGGTCAACCTTTTGTTTATCCACGTAATGATCTCTCTTATGCCGGTAATTTCCTGCATATGATGTTTTCAACACCTTGTGAAGAATATAAAGTCAATCCCGTGCTGGAACGAGCAATGGATCGCATTTTTATTCTGCATGCGGATCATGAGCAAAATGCTTCAACTTCAACCGTACGGACAGCAGGTTCTTCTGGCGCTAACCCATTTGCCTGTATTGCTGCGGGTGTCGCGTCATTGTGGGGGCCTGCGCACGGTGGTGCAAACGAAGCCTGTCTGCGGATGCTGGAAGAGATTCAGACTGTTGAACATATTCCTGAATTTATTGCCCGTGCCAAAGACAAAAATGACGCTTTCCGTCTGATGGGCTTTGGTCATCGTGTCTATAAAAACTACGATCCACGTGCAACTGTAATGCGTGATACCTGCCACGAAGTGCTGAATGAGCTGGGTCTGAATGACAGTTTGCTCGAAGTCGCGATGGAACTGGAGCGCATTGCCCTGAACGACCCGTACTTCATTGAGAAGAAACTGTATCCGAATGTCGATTTCTACTCAGGTATTATTCTGAAAGCTATGGGTATCCCATCGTCCATGTTTACCGTGATCTTTGCGATTGCCCGCACTATCGGTTGGATCGCTCACTGGAATGAAATGCACGATGAAGGCTTGAAAATCGCTCGTCCTCGCCAGCTTTACACGGGCCATGCTAAACGCGATTTCAGCAGTCAGTTAAAAAAATAACGAACTGATGCACTTCACAAACTGAAGTGCCTATTTACTACACCTTACCTGCCAGCATTGCCAATATTGGTTTTCGTCTGGCTATAAGGTGTAGTATTTCTTATGTATTAACAAAATGGATTTTAGTATTTTGCCGTATCTGAACCCGCCATATATTCCCGTGGTGGTCTTCCCATGATTTTTCGAAAAAAGCTGACAAAAGCACTGTCATTGGCAAATCCTAATTCCTGCGCGACATAAGATAACGTCTTATCCTGCGCCAATAATTCAATCGCCTTGATCAATCGCCATTGCTGCCGCCACTGTTGATAACTCATTCCTGTCTCACGCTGAAATAGGCGAGTGATCGTTTTTTCGCTGGCGCCGATATAAGTAGCAATTTCCTGTAATAAAGGAGGTAACTGTTCAAATGAGATACGGGCCAGACGCCGATCATAAGGAAGTGGCAGTAACGTTGGTTCCTGACGCGCGCGGTGCATTTCATCAAAAGATACCGCCAATAAATGCGCGCCGGCTCCCTGCTTCCAGTCAGTATCAAACGGAGATGTTGCAATGCGCTCCAAAACAGCCTGTAACAGTGATGTTGTTTCCAGTATTTCACACTGACTTGGAAACCATCCTGTTTCAGAAAAATTCAGGCAAGAAGCACTCAGATAAATCGAGCGATACCCGACAACACCGCGCATTTCTGCCCGGTGTAATACCTGCGGTGGGATCCAAGCGACTCTGGTTGGCGGCAGGATAGAGAGCTGATTGGCAAGTGTGATTTTGATGCTGCCTCGCTGAGTAAACAACAATTGCCCCATATCATGTTGGTGAAAACCTGAATCATGCTGTCCCATCTCTGCGGCAATCCCCGCCACCACAACATCCAGATCACCAGGATCAAAATAATCACTTTGCTTCAACCATGCCATGTGAGTTCTCGCTAAAAAATGTCCGATTTAGTAAATTTATTGACTTTATTATCATAAATAGACAGCAACCGGAATGCTAATCTTCAAACTCCATCAGCGAGTTATTTCAAAAGAAAAAACATTTATTTCAGAAGAAAAACATTAATGAAAACTAAACTATCACTTTGGTTGGCTATTGCATTGATGATGTTTCCCCAGATTGTGGAAACGATATACAGCCCTGCATTAACCAATATTTCTCGTGGTTTTTCTGTCAGCGCAGCACAAGCCTCTCAAACTCTATCGCTCTATTTTTTCGCCTTTGCCATTGGTATCGTCGTATGGGGCCGCATGTGTGATGTATTCGGCAGGCGCCCGGCTATCATTGCCGGATTATTGCTCTATAGTCTGGCGTGTTTGCTGGCGCTATGGGTTGAACATTTTGAGTTGCTGTTAGCTGCCAGAATGTTGTCTGCCTTTGGTGCTGCGGCAGGCTCAGTCGGAACGCAAACCATTATGCGCGATAGTTATCATGGTGAAGCGCTGGCACGCGTTTTTTCCATCATGGGCATTGCCTTGGCTGCCAGCCCTGCTATTGGTATGGTGGGCGGTTCTGTACTGAATTATTTTGCTGGCTATCGGGCGGTATTTACCGGACTGGCGGTGCTGGCAGCTATCCTCACCGGATGGTCTATTATGCAATTGCCTGAAACGCGCCCTGCCACTGTGACAAAAGTGGCTTTATTTGATACCGCCCGTATGATGCTGAAGGATATTTTCATCTGGCGGGATGCGTTTCTCATCGCTTCATTCAATATCTGTCTATTCAGTTATTACCAGTTAGCTCCTTTCCGGTTCGCACAATTCGGGCTATCAACGGAACATTTTGGCTATACCGGCCTGCTTCTTGCGTTCGGTGTTGGTTTGGGTTCAGTCATTAATCGCCAGTTGTTGAAAAAGAAATGGCCGTCCGGAAAGCTCATTTTTCTCGCTGCGTGGCTGACTCTGTGCAGCGGAGTATGTGTTCACCTGCTTGAAAGTAGTTGGCTGTTTATTCTTCCTATGCTTGGGATCGTGATTGCCTACGGTATTGCTATTCCAAATATTCTGGCGCCGGCATTACGTTGTTATACCGACAGGCTGGGAACCGCTGGCGCTTTATTGGGATTATTTTACTATTCACTTTTGGCTGGGGGTCTGGCGCTGGCTGGCTGGAGCCAAACGTTGGGTGTTACCCTGATTTCGTGTGGATTGCTTACTGTGATTTTGTCACGCCGTAAATAAAAAAATGAGGCTATCGGTTAATGAAATAGCCTCTTCAATCAAAAATCAGTGATACATCAAGCCGGATTCGGAATATCAACAAAAGTCACATCCAGCCCATGATGATCCGCCAGCCATTCACCCAACATTTTAATCCCCCAACGCTCTGTTGCGTGATGCCCGGCCGAATAAAAGTGCATTCCTGATTCACGGGCAACGTGGATGGTTTTTTCTGACACTTCTCCGGTGACAAAAGCATCAACGCCAAATTCAGCCGCCTGTTCAATAAAACTTTGCCCGCCACCGGTACACCACGCAATAGTGCGAATTTCTTCCGGTCCGTTATCTCCGCAATGCAGAACCTGACGCCCTTGACTCTTTTCAAGGCATTCCGCTAATTCGGCCGGAGAAATCGGTTGATCAAATACCCCATGAGGCAGAAAAGTATCAATATTCCCGATAATTTTCACGCCCATCTGATGGCCTAATAACACATTATTTCCCAGCGTCGGGTGTGCATCCAGCGGAAGATGATAACCATACAGGTTGATATCATTGCAGAGTAAAGTCTGTAAGCGACGGCGCTTCATCCCTCGGATACTGGGCGATTCACCTTTCCAAAAGTAGCCATGATGTACGATGACAGCATCCGCTTCCAGACGGACAGCTTCATCGAGTAGCGCCTGACATGCAGTGACACCTGTAACGACCCGCTTGACACATGATCGCCCTTCCACCTGCAATCCATTTGGGCTGTAATCCTGAAATTCATGCGCATTTAATTCCGTATTAAGCACGCGCTCTAATTCAATATTATTCATCACATTTTCCTTATTATTTTTACCTATCCAGCTTTAAGTTGCCGCTTGCAAAATCGTGCCTTGCACCATGTGAGTGTTTATTTCTCCCCACTGCGTGGGGGAAAAATAAGACGCATCTTGAAAGGCGATTGGTATACCTTTTCACATTCGATTGCCACGACTGATTTCCATGATAGTACGCAGACTCATTTGGTTACGTAAAGTTGTAAAAGTAAAACACCCTGTCCGCCAGAGCAAACAGGGTGTCAGAATACTGTTGATTAAAAAAATATATTAGAGAATGTAATCGAAAATAATGTCAGGCAGAAAGTAATGGATTAAACGTTGCCGGATGAAAAAATTACGGGTTTAACGTGTCAGCCGCAACGTCTGTGCGTTCTAACCAGACAGGCTTATCACTGGTTTTCGCCCACACTTTATACAGGTAACTATAAAAGCGGGCACGATCTTGGCGAAATAACATCACCGGAAGTGCAATGACACCCAATGCGACAGCACCGGTACGTCGCAAGAGAACCTGATGCCGGGAATAATCACGATATGTAGACATAAAGACCCTCCGTCAGTGGGCAAATACCCATAATATTGTAGTAAATTTTACTCGATAAAATGAAAATTTACTACTGGTTAGACCACTTATTCTGAGCTATATGCCCTCATTTTTTATCATTCTGTAATTTAGTTACAAAAAACACACCAAAATAGAAACAAAACCAACAAATTAAAAACATAAAATTAACCCAGAAGAGTTTGCTAGACTTCCTTTGTTACAAGCTTTAAGTAAAATATTTAAATTTTGTGATAGCTGACACGATTTAATTAACAACTTATTTATATAGTCGCTTACGCTTTCAACAGTTCGCCATTTAAGCAGTAACCGAAGGAGATAAGCAGTGAATAATCTATTCATGATTACTGGTGTGATTCTAGTTGTACTGTTGCTGTTCTATCTGATTTACGCATTATTAAATGCGGAGGATTTCTAGATGGGAATCTCATCTTTTCTGTTGATTATAACGTTTTTAATCCTACTATTTATTTTAAGTAAACCTCTCGGAAACCTGATTGCAAGGCTCATCGAAGGAGAATTGCCCCGCCGAATAACCAATGCTGAAACGGTACTATGGCGCTGCTGTGGCCTACAAAAATCTGGCAGCCATATTAAAGAAATGAATTGGTGGCAATATGTGCTCACTGTCATCATCTTTAACATGATAGGGCTGTTGCTACTATTTACCCTGCTGATCAACCAGCAGCACCTGCCACTCAATCCACAGCATTTTTCTGGAATGCAATGGGATCTGGCTTTCAATACCGCAGTGAGCTTCGTCACAAACACCAACTGGCAAGCCTACAGTGGTGAGAACAGCCTGAGTTACCTGAGCCAAATGGCTGGTCTGGCGGTACAAAACTTCCTGTCCGCAGCAACAGGCATTGCGGTGGCCTTTGCTTTAATACGGGCTTTTTCCCGTCAGGGCGTAACAACGCTGGGTAACGCATGGGTTGATATCACACGTATCACACTCTATCTGTTACTTCCTCTGGCAATCATCATTGCCATTATTCTCGCCAGTCAGGGCGTGATCCAAAATTTCTCACCTTATGTTACCGTCCATACGCTGGAAGGTTATCAACAACAGCTGCCTATGGGGCCGGTCGCATCGCAAGAAGCCATCAAGCTGTTAGGCACCAATGGCGGCGGTTTCTTTGGCGCGAATTCAGCTCATCCTTTTGAAAACCCCACGGCCACCAGCAACCTTGTACAAATGCTGGCCATTTTCCTGATCCCCTGTGCCCTGTGTTTTACTTTTGGTCTGGTCGTCGGAGACAACCGGCAAGGGTACGCGTTGTTATGGGTCATGAGCATTATCTTTATTATTGCTGTAGCCGCCGTGATGTACGCAGAAGTCGCAGGAAACCCTCACTTTATACAGTCAGGGGTCAGCAGCAGTATCAATATGGAAGGCAAAGAATCCCGTTTCGGCATTTTAGCCTCTTCCCTTTACACCGTCGTGACCACATCCGCCTCCTGTGGTGCCGTAAACAATATGCACGATTCGCTCACCTCATTAGGCGGTATGGTTCCACTTTGGCTGATGCAAATCGGTGAAGTGATATTTGGCGGTGTCGGTGTCGGGCTGTATGGCATGTTGCTCTTTGTCCTGTTGGCGGTTTTCATTGCCGGATTGATGATCGGCCGCGCGCCCGAATATTTGGGCAAAAAAATTGAAGTTCATGAAATGAAAATGGTCGCGCTGGCGATTCTGGTTACTCCAACGCTGGTCTTGCTGGGAACGGCGCTGTCAGTGTCATTTGATGCAGGCCGCGCCGCTGTTACAAACCCCGGCGCACACGGCTTCACCCAAATTCTCTATGCGGTCACCTCTGCCGCCAATAACAATGGCAGTGCTTTTGCCGGTCTGTCTGCTAACAGCCTATTTTACAATCTCCTTTTGGGTATCGTGATGCTGCTTGGCCGTTTTGGCATCATTATTCCCGTACTGGCAATTGCAGGTTCGATGAGCAGTAAAAAGCGTCAACCTATCAGCAGCGGCACCTTACCCACCCACACAGCCCTGTTCATCGGGCTACTGATTTTAGTCATTTTATTGATTGGAGCACTCACTTTCGTCCCCGCGCTGGCGCTTGGCCCTATTGCAGAGCATTTACAACTTTGGCAGCTATCACGGTAAAACATACTGTGAGATAAAATTGTGAGACAAACAATGAGAAACAAAAAACAGACATTATTTGAATCCAGCCTGATTCGTCAGGCAGTCATTGATTCAGTAAAAAAATGTCATCCAACAATCCAATGGCATAACCCGGTGATGTTTGTGGTTTATCTTGGAAGC
Source organism: Enterobacteriaceae bacterium (assembly GCA_031253755.1). Taxonomy (GTDB): domain Bacteria; phylum Pseudomonadota; class Gammaproteobacteria; order Enterobacterales; family Enterobacteriaceae; genus Xenorhabdus. The sequence goes on along the minus strand of JAIRVT010000044.1, from coordinate 5,677 downwards.
TGTCTGGCGACTCTATTATGGCTGGGTATTCTGACGGGTCTATCAACAGGTAATGCCCTCTTTACCGGCTCAATCGCTTTATGGCTCTGGTTCACTGTGCTGTTCGCCAATTTTGCCGAAGCACTGGCAGAAGGGCGCAGTCAGGCGCTGGCTTCCAGCCTGAAAGGAGTGAAAAAAACCACCTGGGCAACCAAGCTCTCCGCGCCCAGCCGTGATGCGTCAAAAGATAAAGTCACCTCTGATAGCTTACGTAAAGGCGATATTGTCTTTATTGAAGCCGGAGAGACTATCCCCTGTGATGGTGAAGTGATTGAAGGGGGAGCGTCTGTCGATGAAAGTGCGATAACCGGGGAATCAGCACCGGTTATCCGGGAATCCGGCGGCGATTTTGCTTCCGTCACCGGCGGCACACAAGTGTTATCTGACTGGTTAATTGTCGAGTGTTCTGTCAACCCCGGAGAAACCTTTCTTGACAGAATGATCTCAATGGTTGAGGGTGCCAAACGTCGGAAAACGCCGAATGAAATTGCGCTCTCAATTTTACTCACAGCACTGACGATCATTTTCCTGCTGGCCTGCGCGACGTTACTTCCCTTTTCCATATTCAGTGTTGCAGCCAACCATTCCGGCGAACCCATTACCATCACGGTGTTGATAGCCCTGCTGGTTTGTTTGATCCCCACGACCATTGGCGGGCTACTCTCTGCCATTGGTATTGCCGGTATGAGCCGTATGCTGGAAGCCAATGTGATTGCCACCAGCGGACGAGCCATCGAAGCCGCCGGTGATGTCGATGTTCTGTTACTGGATAAAACCGGCACCATCACTTTAGGTAACCGTCAGGCTTCCCAATTTCTGCCCGCTCCCGGTGTTACAGAGCAACAATTGGCGGATGCAGCCCAACTTTCCTCACTTTCTGATGAAACACCGGAAGGGCGCAGCATCGTGATTCTGGCGAAACAGCGTTTTAATATGCGCGAACGGGATCTACGGGCCTTGAACGCTACATTCGTTCCATTTTCAGCGATGACCCGCATGAGTGGCGTTAACATTGGTGATCGTATGATCCGCAAAGGCGCTGTTGATGCTATCCGGCGTCATATCGAAGCCAATCACAACCAATTTCCTGAAGCCATTAACCTGCTGGTACAACAAGTTGCCAGCAAAGGCGGAACGCCATTGGTTGTCGCTGAAAATCAGAAAGTACTGGGTGTCATTGCCTTAAAAGACATTATCAAAGGAGGCATTAAAGAGCGTTTCAACGAAATGCGCAGGATGGGGATCAAGACAGTGATGATCACCGGCGATAATCACCTGACGGCTGCGGCTATTGCCGCCGAAGCGGGCGTGGATGATTTTCTGGCAGAAGCGACGCCTGAAGCCAAACTGACGCTGATTCGCCAATATCAGTCTGAAGGACGCTTGGTTGCGATGACGGGCGACGGCACAAACGATGCGCCTGCATTAGCGCAGGCGGATGTTGCTGTTGCTATGAACTCAGGAACGCAGGCGGCAAAAGAGGCCGGGAACATGGTGGATTTGGATTCTAACCCGACCAAATTAATTGAAGTGGTACGTATTGGTAAGCAAATGCTGATGACCAGAGGATCATTAACTACATTCAGCATTGCCAATGACATTGCCAAATACTTCGCCATCATTCCTGCTGCCTTTGCTGTTACCTATCCGCAACTTAATACGCTGAACATCATGCACCTTAATTCACCACAATCAGCGGTACTGTCAGCGGTGATTTTCAATGCCATTGTGATCATCTTTTTACTTCCTCTGGCACTGAAAGGTATCAGCTATCGCCCGATGAATGCGTTATCTCTGTTGCGGCGCAATTTATGGATATATGGTCTGGGAGGTCTGCTGATGCCCTTTGTCGGCATCAAACTGATCGATATATTGCTGACACTCGTTGGTTTTAAATAAGGTGAAAAAATGATTTGGTTACGTTCTTCTCTGGTACTGCTGATATTTCTCACTTTGATCACCGGGCTTCTTTACCCACTGTTGATCACCGGTATCTCAGTGACACTGTTTCCCGATAAAGCGGCAGGTTCACTGATTGAGCAAGATGGGAAATTAATCGGTTCCGCATTAATCGGGCAGGAATTTACCGGCACGGGTTATTTTCACGGACGCCCTTCCATGACCGCAGAGCATCCCTATAACGCAATGTCATCCGGCGGGAGTAACCTCGCGCCGACTAACCCGGACTTACTCCATGAAATACAACAGCGAGCTATCACATTACGCCTGTTCAATTTTCCGAAAGATGAGTCTATTCCGGTTGATTTAGCCACTGCGTCGGGCAGTGGGCTTGACCCGCATATTTCGCCTGATGCTGCTGAATTTCAGGCAGAACGTATCGCGAAGGCTCGTCATTTACCCGTCGCTACCGTCAACAAGCTGATCCGGGATAATACCGAATCGCCTTCCCTGTATTACATCGGTCAACCTGTTGTCAACGTACTGAAACTGAATCTGGCATTAGATCACCTGAAAGTGGCCGATCACACAAAAACCGGAGGCCAATAAATTATGACTCAGAGCGAACCACAGCGCCCCGATCCCGATGATTTGTTAACTCTGGCGAATGAAAAACCACGCGGCAAACTGAAAATATTTTTTGGTGCCTGTGCCGGTGTCGGGAAAACATACGCCATGCTACAAGAGGCCCAACGTATGCGGGCTCAGGGGCTGGATGTCATTATCGGCGTCGTCGAAACACACGACCGGCAAGAAACGGCCGCACTGCTGCATGGTTTGCCCCAATTACCCTCCAAGCATATTCATCATCCTCAGCGCAGGGTGACCGCATTCGATATCGATGCCGCTCTCGGTCGTCACCCTGCCATTATTCTGATGGATGAATTGGCTTTCAGTAATCCTAAGGGGTGTCGTCACCCCAAACGTTGGCAGGATGTGGAAGAGTTACTGGATGCCGGTATTGATGTCCTGACCACCATTAACGTACAACATCTGGAAAGCCTGAATGACATTGTTGGCGGCATCACCGGTATCCGGGTTCGTGAAACCATACCCGACCATATATTTGATAATGCTGACGATGTTGTTTTGGTCGATATTCCCCCTGATGACCTGCGCCAACGGCTGCACGAAGGAAAAGTTTATATACCCGGACAAGCAGAACGCGCCATTGAACATTTTTTCCGCAAAGGAAACCTGATTGCCCTGCGTGAACTGGCCTTACGCCGCACCGCCGATCGGGTTGATGACCAAATGCGGGCTTTCCGCGATACGCGGGGGAAAGATCCTGTCTGGCATACACGGGATAATTTGCTGTTGTGCATTGGCGATAGTGACGGCAATGAAAAACTGATCCGTAAAGCTGCGCGATTGGCGGCAAAATTAGATTGTATCTGGCATGCGGTTTATGTTGAAACACCTAAACTTCACCGATTATCCAAAACTAAGCAACGCGCTATTTTAAAGGCGTTAAAGCTGGCGCAGGATTTGGGGGCAGAAACTGCCACACTTTCTGAGCCGAATAGGGAAAAAGCCATCCTCCATTACGCGAGAGAGCATAACCTCGGAAATATTGTTGTCGGGCGCTATAACCGCTTATATTCCCGGCTGTTTAATCGCAAATGGGGTTCTGGCTTTGTTGAGCGTATAGGTAAACTTGGCCCGGATTTGGATATCATTGTCATCGCTCTGGAAGAAAAGAAACACGCTAATCACAATAGTCACAGCAATAAAGAGTATGCCGGGCAACGCTCTTTTAGTGAAACATCGCACCAGATTAAAGGCTTCCTGATGGCCGTTGTGCTGTGTGCCATCATTACGCTATTTTCCCGTACCGTGTTAATGCCGCTTGATAAAGCCAATCTGGTGACACTCTATCTGCTCGGCGTGGTTGTTATCTCTCTGTTTTATGGGCGCTGGCCTTCCGTTTTCGCGGCTTTTATTAACGTGCTCAGTTTCGATATTTTTTTCGTCAAGCCGCACTGGTCACTGGTTGTTAAAGACATGCAGTACCTGCTGACCTTCACCGTCATGCTGATTGTCGGGTTGGTCGTGGGAAACCTGACCGCTGATATTCGTTATCAGGCCAGAGTTGCCCGCTATCGTGAAAAACGGGCTCGGCATTTATATGAATTTACCCGTGAACTCAGTCGGGCTTTGAATGAAGAAGATATTGCCCGCATCAGTTATCACTTTTTGTCCAATAGCTTTCATGCCAAAGCCGGGTTATTACTGCCAGATGACAACAATCATCTCTATCAGGTGAAATCCTACAATGGCGGGCAAATGTTGGTTGATGAAGCGATAGCCAAATGGTGTTTTGATAAAAAACAGCCTGCTGGCTCCGGCACCGACACCTTACCCGCTGTACCTTACCAGTTAATTCCGCTCACAACGTCCAAACAGGTCTTTGCGGTTCTTGCGATTGAATCTCCGAATTCCCGCCAGTTGTTAGTACCGGAGCAACAACGGTTACTGCAAATTTTTACCGGCATTATTGCCAACTCATTAGAGCGTTTACACCTTATGCGGGGAGAAAAAGCGGCCAAACTGGAAAAAGAGTGGGGGCAATTACGCGATTCATTTTTATCTGTACTCTCCCAGAATTTGCTCACGCCATTGGCGACTCTCTCAGAACAAACCGAAAAGTTGCAGCACTATTCGGCCATAGAAGATCCTCAGCACACTGAGCAAATTAAACACATTCGCCATAAGATCCTCAATACTTCACATATTATGACGAATGTGTTGGATATTCTGCGTATCCAGTCCGGTAGCCTGCAACCCAATATTGGCTGCCACCCTCTGGATAAAATTGTCAATAATGCGCTAAATTCATTAGAATATGACCTCAGTCATTATATTGTGGAACTTTCCCTTCCCGAAAATTTATTATTGGAATGTGATGCAGCATTATTAGAAACTGTTTTTATCAATCTGCTGGAAAATGCCATCAAATATAGTGATGAAAACTCAACATTAGGTATTAAGGCAATGACTGAAAACAAACACGTTAATATCGAAATTTGGGATACAGGTTCCGGCATTCCGATAGAACAAGAAAAAACCATTATTGATCAATTTTCGAAAATGAGTTCAGACGCTCTCCTGCCTAATGGATTAGGGTTGACAATTTGTTATAGCATCATGGAAATTCATCATGGAAAACTATGGGGAGTCAATAATGAAAAAGGGGGAGCTAGTTTCCATTTTTCTCTGCCACTTTGCTTTGATGATACCGATAAATAATTCTGGATCAGGAGGGTAATTTTATATCTGCGTCTAAATAGCTTACCCAAACGATAGAAATACGCCTTATCCCGCGCAGTGCACGGGATAAGGGAAAATTACGGTTAATACTCTCACTGTCATGAATACAAGCAATATAAAGATATAACTGCCGCCTTTCAAGATGCATCAGATATCACATTGTTTTATAAACTGAAACTTGAAGCCGGGTGAGTATATTATAAAAATATAGGAATATAGGAATATAGAAATATAGAAATATAGGAATATAGGAATATAGGAATATAGGAATATAGGAATATAGGAATATAGGAATATAAGAATATAAGAATATAAGAATATAAGAATATAAGAATATAAGAATATAAGAATATAAGAATATAAGAATATAAGAATATAAGAATATAAGAATATAAGAATATAAGAATAT
>JAIRVT010000086.1 GCA_031253755.1 Enterobacteriaceae bacterium | reverse complement strand
GGGATCAGAACAGGCGTTATCGGCAGGCTGGCGACATAATGTGCGAGAATAGTTCCTGTCGAACTTTCGTTCAGCACCGCGCCCAACGCTCCACCCGCTCCTGATACCAATAAAATAATCCCTACGCTCTGTAAGCCTTTTTCAAAATGATCAGTGACTTCACGTTTACTGACATTCGGCATGAGTTTATAGACTGCCAACAAAACACTAATCGATAGAGCAATGATGGGTGACCCTAAGAAATTGAAAATCTGAAAATAGAGGTGGTCTTCCTTTCCGATAAATGGTTCAGTTTTCAGCAATAACCCATTAATAACGCTGATAAAAATCAGCGCAATAGGCACAACAATAGGCAAAAGGGAAATAAATAGGTTCGGCAATGGTTTGTTAGCATTTTCATCCATGTAGCGTTGATGCGCTTGTTGAAGATTTTCTTCTACCTCAACAAGTTGGTGTACCGGGAATCGAGTTTCCAGCCATTTTGCATAGCAGGTAATCCCCACGACACATGGAATAGCCAGTACCATTCCCATCAGCATGACCTTACCGACACTGACGCCGAATATCCCGGCAACCCCAAGCGGCCCCGGAGTAGGCGGCACGATATGGTGAGTCACCACTAACCCGCCGGCCAGCGCAACCCCTAACGTTAGCACACTACGGTTGCCTTTCTTAGCTAACGCCTTTGCCAATGGGTAGAGAATGATGAAAGCTGAATTAACAAATATAGGAATACTGACAATATAGCCGGTGATTGCCAGCGCCCACTCTTCACGCCGTTTACCCAGCCACTTAATCAGGCTATAGGCAATTTGCTCTGTTGCACCAGAAACCTCCAGAATCCGCCCCATCATGCAGCCCAGCCCAATCACAATGCCAATATTGCCTAATGTTGTGCCAAACCCTATTGCAATCACATCAACAACATGACTTATCGTTAACCCCCCGGAAACGCCTGCAATAATTGCCGCCGCCAGCATCGCTAAAATCACATGAATACGGGTACGTAACACCAGAAAAATCAGCGCAAAAACCGCCACTCCCAATCCAATAATTGGAATATAAAACTCCGCCATAAAACCTCATTTTAATCTGTATGATTGGCGATAAATGTATAAATGATATCTCGAAATAAACGCTCAATATTAAGAGCCTATCTTCACTTCATGAAATCAGCTCTTAATGGGGATGAGGAAATAAAATGAAATTTGGATCCATCAATTAAAACAGCACACCATTTGTAAAGACTTTAAGCTCGCTTAATTGCCCGCGTCGCAAGAAATGTCGGCATAAAATGATCAACCAAAAAGCGTGGGTTAGGCTGGTCATCTTCATAAAACCCTTCAATACTAAAACCCTCAGCAAGCTGGCCGCCGATTAAATCTGTCAGGGAATGCCCGAATACGAAAGCTTCTCCATTTTCGCATTTTTTCTGCAAATCTTCCGGGGTGAGATTTTGCAGATCTGAATACGGTAATTTGTATTTAGGCCGAATCAGCCCTTGTTCCATGTATGCGGGATCGCGATCTGCCATAAACAGGACAGGATTATAGAAGCTTGCAAGCAGTACGCCTCCCATTTTCAGAACACGAAAACATTCCTGCCATACAGGTCGAACATCAGGAACATAAAGGTTGGAAATCGGGTGAAGGATGATATCAAAATACTTATCGGGAAACAGACTTAAATCCCGCATATCGCCTTGCACTGTCCTTAATTTGAGACCATCTCTATTCGCAACCATTTTATCCTGTTCAAGCTGTTGGGCCGATAAATCAAAAACAGTCACGTCAGCTCCTGCGGCAGATAATATCGGTGCCTGCTGACCACCAGCTGAAGCCAGACAAAGGATGCGTTTGTTCATGATTGAACCAAGCCATTCTTTCGGCAGCGCTTTCGGGGTCAGATGAACATTCCACTCTCCCTTACGGGCAGCCGCAATTAATTCACTGGTTACCGGGCGAGACCATTCCTGCTGCTCAGTCGCCTGTCTGTCCCACGCCATACGATTATGAGTAAGAAAATCAATATCTTCTTTTCGATTCATTATGTTACCTGACTTAATATCTTCAGCACTGATACCTATTTGTTTTCTGATCGTGCGAGATGGCACGAAATTTGTTTACGCAATTAGCTTGAAAATACCCTCAACAAGATTGTTATTTCCCCGTCGTGCAGGGGAGGTAATCCATTTACCTTGAAAGGTGGTGAATATAAAAGCATATAAATATGACAGTTAATTCAGAAAAGCAAAATTTAAAATATTGTGCTACCTTAATAATTAAATATTGAATTATCCATTATTTAATATCACTTACACTAATTTATCCCAACCAAAATATCAAAATTAGTGATTTATATCGTTTAAATTCGAAGTACCTCAACAGTGGAGGAAGATTACGATGAGCTTTTTTGATCAAATTGCCAATATGCTGAGTCGGGGTAAAAACCAACAACTTCTGCATGTGATGGACTGGGTTGAAGGTCAGGGAGGTGTGAGTGGCTTAATTGAAAAATTTTCCCAAAATGGATTGAGTGACACAATTCATTCATGGATTGGCACAGAAACAAATACCCCCATTAATGCCGACCAAATCTCTTCTATTTTTGGCGCTTCAACGATCCAAAAACTGGCAGAAAAAATGGGAATCGACCCCAGTGAGGCTTCATCATTAATTTCGCAACATCTGCCTGCGCTGATTGATAAGGTCACACCGAATGGTGAAGTGCCAAACAATCTGGATCTAAAATCCGCGGGAATGAATTTGCTGAAAAATAATTCGCTGATTAAATAAATCAATCGCCCTCCCTCTTTCTAAGGTGGGCGATTTTCATCAGATTAATTTAACTATTTATCACCGAATCACGTAAGCGTTTTGCTGCTTCAACCATATTTGCCAGTGACTGACGGGTTTCTGTCCAGCCGCGAGTTTTCAGGCCGCAATCAGGGTTAACCCATAAGCGCTCAACAGGAATACGTTCAGCGGCTTTGCGCAGTAACGCTTCAATCCATTCAACACTCGGCACATTAGGTGAGTGAATATCATACACCCCCGGCCCGATTTCATTCGGATATGAGAAGCCTTCAAATGAATCCAGCAACTCCATATCTGAGCGCGACGTTTCTATCGTGATAACATCCGCATCCAATGCTGCAATGGAAGGCATGATGTCATTGAACTCGCAATAACACATATGGGTGTGGATCTGTGTGTCATCTTCTGCAACAGCGGCACTCAGTTTGAAAGCATCCACCGCCCAGTCCAGATATTCCTGCCACTCTTCTCTGCGCAGCGGCAAACCTTCACGCAAGGCAGGTTCATCAATTTGAATAATGCCAATGCCTGCTTTCTGCAAATCATCCACTTCATCACGCAGCGCCAGCGCTATCTGTTTAGCGATGGTTTCCCGGCTGATATCTTCCCGTGGGAATGACCAACAAAGAATAGTCACCGGACCGGTTAACATGCCTTTTACGGGTTTTTCGGTCAGAGATTGTGCATATGTTGCCCAATCAACGGTGATCGCCTGCGGACGGCTGATATCTCCAATAATCACCGGTGGTTTGACGCAACGGGAGCCGTAGCTTTGTACCCAACCATTCAGGGTGAAGACGTAGCCGTCAAAGTGCTCACCAAAATATTCCACCATGTCATTACGCTCAGCTTCACCATGCACCAGCACATCTAACCCTAAACGTTCCTGTTCATTGATGGCTTGTTTGATGTGTTCGCTGATATTGGCGCGATAGTGGTTAGCATCAACACGACCTTTCTTGAAATCCAGACGCAAACCGCGAATTTCGGTTGTTTGCGGGAAAGAGCCGATGGTGGTGGTCGGCCACAACGGAAGTTTATACCTTTCACGCTGAAGTTTGGCACGCTCTGGATAAGCCTGACGACGTTCACTATCCTGCGCTTGGATTTTGGCAAGACGTTGTGCCACAGCCACGTTATTCACCCTTGTAGAGCTACGACGAGCGCGGATTGGCGCACTGTAGTCGCCCAATGCCGCCAATTCGGCTTGTTTGCTTTCTTTCGGCGCATTCAGTGCCCGTGATAGCAAAGACAATTCAGCACATTTCTGTAATGCAAAGGCAAACCAGCTTCTGACTTCTTCATCCAACCCGGTTTCATCATTCAAATCAATCGGGCTGTGCAGCAATGAGCACGAAGATCCGACCCAAATGTCACGTTTACCCAGCAACGGTTCAATCAGTTCATACTTCGCACTTAAGTCTGCGCGCCAGACATTGCGCCCATTAATCACGCCCAACGAGAGCAGCCATGTTTCAGGTAAAGATTGATGCAGCTTATCCAGCGAATCTTGCCCTGCGACCAAATCAACATGTAAACCCTGTACTGGCAGTGACTTAATGGTTGCCAGATTATGGCTGATGCTATCGAAATAGGTTGTCAGCAATAATTTTACCTGCCCCTGAAGTGCCTGATAAGCCGTCGGGAAGGCAGCCAGCCAATCTTCCGGCAATTCCAGCACTAATGCCGGTTCATCGATCTGCACCCACTCAATGCCACGTTTTGCCAGTTCAGCCAGAACCTGCTGGTATATCGGCAGGATATCTGCCAGCAATGAGAGGCGATCAAACGTTTTGCCTTTGGCTTTTCCAAGCCATAAGTAAGTGACCGGCCCCAGCAAAACAGGTTTGACATTATGCCCCAGCGCCAGCGCTTCATCCACTTCATCCAGCAGTTGCGCCCAGCCTAATTTGAATTCCTGCCCTTCCTGAAACTCCGGCACAATGTAGTGATAGTTGGTGTTGAACCACTTCGTCATTTCTGATGCCGCCGCAGGCGTTCCTGTCGGTGCCCGGCCGCGAGCAATACGGAATAGTGTATCTAAATCAATCTCTCCGCCTGCATTTTGATGGCGCGGAGGCACGTTCCCCAACAGCAGACTGGTGGTCAAAACTTGGTCATACCAGGCAAAATCACCCACCGGAATTAAATCTACGCCTGCTTCTTTCTGCTGTTGCCAATGGCGTGCTCGTAATTCACGGCCAGTTTCCAGCAATTCTTGTTGAGAAATTTTACCTGCCCAATAGTTTTCTTGTGCTTTTTTTAGCTCTCTTTTCAAGCCGATACGTGGAAAACCTAATGTATGATTCAAAACTGTCATGTTGTCACCCTGCAAATTTTAGCCGTCTAGATGTTTACACTTCTATAATCGACAGGTAAGGTATAAACCACAAGCGCAAATTATTCATCATTATCTTGAGGGTTTTTCATGATCGAAATAAAACACTTAAAAACGCTGCAAGCATTAAACCACTGTGGTTCACTGGCAGCGGCAGCGAATCATCTGCATCAGACACAATCCGCTCTTTCACATCAATTCAGCGAACTGGAACATCGTTTGGGATATAAACTTTTCGTTCGTAAGAGCCAGCCTCTGCAACTGACCCCTCAGGGCAAGGTGTTGTTAAAGTTGGCGGAGCAGGTTTTGCCGCTGATCACGGCTTCTCTGCGTGAATGTAAAGAGCCGGAAGAAACCAATCTGCGGATTGCGATTGAGTGCCATAGTTGTATTCAGTGGCTCACGCCAGCGATCCGGCGTTTCAGAGAAAGCTGGCCGCAGGTCAATGTGGATTTCAAATCAGGCGTCACTTTTGATCCGCAACCAGCCCTGCAACAGAAGGAGCTGGATATTGTACTGACCTCCGATATTATCTCGGATAGTCAATTGCACTATACGCCATTGTTTGATTATGAAGTTAAGTTAGTGGTTGCACCGGATCATCCGCTTGCCAATAAGCGGGATATTCAGCCACAGGATCTCGCCCCTGAAACCTTGCTGATTTACCCTGTCCAGCGTCAACGGTTTGATATCTGGACGCGTTTTCTCCAGCCTGCGGATGTCGTCCCGACGCTGAAAACCGTTGATAACACATTATTGCTGATCCAGATGGTCGCGGCACGTTTAGGTATTGCGGCATTGCCTCACTGGGCGGTGGAAACATTCGAAAAGCAGGGCTTAGTGGTGACCCATACGTTAGGAAAAGGCTTGTGGAGCCGGTTGTACGCGGCCTGCCGTAAAGGAGAACAAAGCCAACCCGCAATAGAGACATTTATTCGTTCCGCGCGTCTGCACGCGGTGGATAATCTGCCTTTTGTGAAGCAGGTTGCAATATCCAGCGGTGATGCACCCAAAGTGATGCAACAATCAGGCTGCCTCCAATGGTAAAGCTCAGCCAGTCGGGATGCTGCTGCCAAATGGCAAAATTGACCAATAACCCTGCCGGAATCAGCATATTATTCATAATCGCTAATGTTCCGGTATCCACTTTGGTTGCGCCATAATTCCACATAAAGTAACCAATACCGGAAGCTCCTGCGCCTAACCAGATCAGCACGCCCCACTGCAATTGCGTTGTCGGCATTTTTTGTGGATCGCCAAACAGCAACCAACCGACAATAGCAACCACACTGGCACCGATGTAAAACCACGAAAATGCGATTTTCTGTGGTATAGGGTGTACTTCCATCAAACGCTTATAGCCCACCTGACCCACCGCAAAGAAAATATTCGCCATTTGCACCAGAAGCAGCCCCATCCAGAAGGATTCGCTTAATCGGTCATAACGGATAATCGCGGCGCCCACGACGGCCAGCAGCGAGCTGAAAGCATATCCCCAGCGTAACCGATGGCGCCCCAGCAAATCGTATATCAGTGTGATATACAACGGCGTCATGACAGTAAACAGCAAAAACTCGGCAACGGTCAGGTAGTGATATGCATGAAAAACAAACAGGTACATCACACCTAACTGGCAGGCGCCGACCACCATATACAGTGAAATGACTTTCAGCGATATCCCGCGCCAGCGCAAAAATGGCAGGAAGACCAGAGCCGCCAGCACGACTCTGACCATAACAGAAAACCAGCTATCAACCTGACCGGATAGATAAGCGCCGATCAGGCTGAATGACGCGGCCCACAAAAGTGTTGTGATGATTAATAGCCACATATTGTTTCGCAGCTTCGTTTCACGATTTGCTGACTACGATTTACGCATTAAGATTTACTCACTAGCAGAGCCTCAAGCAGATCAAGGTCATGCAGGAGTGTCTGTAACGTTTCATTACTGATCTTACGGGTTGCACGCAAATGATACAGCTCTCCTCGTTCAGCACGCAATGCCGTCAGACGGAAACGTCGCTCCAGATCTTCAACCAGTAAGTTATGTTCACCTTCATCACTGCCTGCGATACGGCGACGTAAGAGACCAGTCACACGGGAAGCCACTTCGCTGACCTCTTCTGCATCCAATTTCTCTTCTGTACTGGCAGACAGGCGTTCTTCCATTTTATTCAGACTGACTATCGCCACTTCTGCCATCGCCGCTTTTGCCATTCTGATTTCACTGAGATCAGCCTGTTTGTCTCCTACGGTCATGCCTCTGAGCAATAACGGCAGCACAACGACACCGACAAAAAGCGAGAACAGAATCACGCCTGCGGAGATAAAGATCAGCTGATAACGGGCAGGAAACGGTTCACCATCCGGCAGGAAAAGCGGCACAGATAACGCACCCGCCAAAGTAATCGCACCACGAACACCCGCCAATGAAGCCAGCCACAACTCACGTGTTGTGTAAATTGAGAATTCCAGCGGTTTCTTTTTCATCAGGACCTTGCTGATATTCTTCATCAGCCAGAGCCAGCAAAACCGCAGTAATACCAACGCACAGTAAATAATCCCTACCGCAGCAAACAGCATCCAGGTTTCTACATTAGGGTCGAGATCGGCCTGATACACAGACGTTTCCCAAATCCCCGGTAGCTGTAGCCCCAGCATGATGAATACCAGCCCGTTGAAGACAAATGCCAGCATTCCCCACACGCTATCCGCACGTAAACGCATATCCAGAGGCGCATTGCGGATCACTCCCGCTGTACTGATCGTCATACCGGCTGCAACTGCCGCCAGAATACCGGAAACGCCGATATGTTCGGCAATCATGTAAGATGCAAACGGTAACAGCATCATAAACATGATTTGCGTGGCCGGATCATCGCCGCTCCAGCGGCTCATCAGACGCAGTGATTTACTGTACAGCCAAGTGATGGCAACGCCTGACGCCAAACCACCAATCGCCACTTTAAAAAATTCGAGTGTTGCCCCCGTGACGGTAAATACCATCGTTCCCATCGCAATTGCTACGGCAAATTTCAGCGCAACCAGACCGGAAGCATCGTTCATCAATGCTTCGCCCTCCAGCACACTCATGATATTTTTCGGGATACGGCCTTTCCCGACAATCGAAGACAACGCCACCGCATCAGTCGGCGACAAGACGGCGGCGAGCGCAAAAGCGGCAATCAGCGGAATACTCGGTAGCAACCAGTAAATCAGATAACCAATGCCAATCACCGTGACCAAAACTAAGACTAAAACCAGAATAACGATTTCACGCCCATGTTGGAAAAATTCTCTGGTCGGTGTTTTCCAGCCATCAACAAATAAAAGTGGAGGGATAAGTAAAACGAGGAATAACTCAGGGTCGAAAGTAACGTGTAAACCAAAATGAGGCCAGGCCAGCATTGCTCCCATTGCTATTTGCACTATCGGCAAAGGGACACGGAACGGGATCACTTTAGTAAGAACACCAGAAACTGAAACCACCAAAATCAAGATCAAGATAGTAAAGAATATTTCCATGTTACCCTTACAAATTGCCAAAAATCCGTCGGTGAAGAGATTGTGACTCTTTTTGCCTTCTAATAACAGCGTTAATAACTATAAAAATACCAGTTATTCTAAGAAATCAAAAAACAATCACATTGTTAATCAATGATCAGCAAGCCATGTGTTGAGTTTCTGCCTCATCTGGCGATATATGCTGAAAAAATGACAGATTATTAAAATTATCTAACATGGAAGGTATGCGCAAGCATTAATCGCCTGCGCATATACCCTTCATCTTTCAAACTGCCTCTTTGTTGGCTACGCTCACTCACTCCGGTCACCGTTTTTATAAACACACGGTTATTTATGCTCCCGGGGATTCGCTCCCTTGCCGCCGCGATGCAGCTCGAAATCTATTGGGTATAAAGTGTTGAGAATATTTTTAACTAAATAGCCCAATCGCAGGCATAGAACATCACCAACGCAATCGCAATAATGACGGTTCCCACATTCAGTTTGCGCCATTCGCCGGAGAAAATACGCCCCACAACCAGAGTACTAAAGCCCAGCATAATGCCCGTGACAATGTTACCGGTCAGCACGATAAATACGGCACACAACAGCCCTGACATGGCATCGACAAAATCATCAAAATTCAGCTTCCGCACATTACTCATCATCAACAGCCCGACATACATCAACGCAGGCGCTGTCGCATAGGAAGGAACCAGATACGATAATGGCGACAGGAATAATATCAACAAAAACAGGAGACCCACGACGGTTGCTGTCAGCCCCGTTTTTCCGCCTGCCGCTGTCCCCGCCGCTGATTCAATATAAACCGCTGCGGGAGAAGCGCCAATGACGCCGGCAAAAATGCTGCTGACCGAATCGGCAGTCAGTGCTTTACCCCCATTGATAATCTGCCCGCCTTTATCCAGCAAATTCGCTTGCCCTGCTACCGCCCGGATAGTTCCTGTAGCGTCAAACATCGCTGTCATCACCAGCGCCAGCACGCTCGGCAACACAATCGGCTGTAAAGCTCCCATGATATCCATGCTGAACATCAAGGAAAGCCCGTTCTGGCCTAATGTGGGCAGTTTAAAAAAGCCCTGATATTTCACGCTGGGATCGAAAATCAGGCCGATGATAGAGATAGTCATAATCACCAGCACAATTCCACCGGGCACTTTTTTCCTTTCCAGACCGATAATAGCGCCTAGGCCCAACAGGGTCATCATGACAGGAAAGGCCGTTAGTGAGCCGAAAGCAACCGGTAATCCCGCTGCCGGGTTTTTAATCACCAATCCGACACCATTTGCAGCAATCAGCAGCAAAAATAAGCCGATACCAATCCCTGTTCCATGTGCAATTCCCATTGGGATATTGCGCAATATCCAAGCGCGGATACCGGTCACAGAAATAATCGTGAACAGACACCCCATCAGGAAAACAGCGCCCAACGCAACAGGAATACTGACCTGTTGCCCCAATACCAGACTGAAAGCAGTAAACGCGGTCAAAGAGATGGCACACCCAATTGCCATCGGCAAATTCACCCACAGCCCCATCAACAGTGAGCCAATTCCTGTCACCAGACAGACCGCAATAAATATGGCGGTGTGAGGAAACCCGGCTTGCCCAAGCATACCCGGCACAACAATAACGGAATACACCATCGCTAAAAATGTGGTTAACCCAGCGAGAACTTCCTGACGGACAGAGCTGCCGCGTTCAGTGATCTTAAAATATTTATCGAGTTTGCATTGGGTTGTTGCCTGCATGCCAGACATGTTGATTCCCTCGCTATTACGTTGAATGCTTAATTACGTTGAATACTTATCATTTTTTACCCGTCTTCTTTCAATTTACCTTACTTCTTTTTTTCGACGAAAACGATTGCGTCATATAATCACAGTAAGAATGCTGTATCTATCATTTCAGCCATTTTTCTACGCAATCGTTTGGCTTGTGAGACAAAAAAAGAGTGAGGTAATTTGAGGCAAACGATTATCCGGCGGATAGGGGATAAGAATCAAGTGATAATCATAAATTTGTTCATCATGTTATCTGTTTCTGAGCATCTGACAGAACAAAAACACACCTATACCTGAAAATAACCCCCTATACCTTAAAATATTAAAATAGCGCACAAATAAATAACCTATTTTGTCTATCAATCAGCCAGTAAACTCGGTAAGATTACGCCGCTTTCTGGGTATATCACTCCACCAAAAAACATCCATCTCAACCCAATTAATAGGTTTTACAATGCATCAATCTGATGTTGTTAATCGTTCGCTTTTTTCACTGAGTTGGCCGATTTTCATCGATATTTTTCTGCATATGGCGACACTGCTAATCAATACCTACATGGTTAGCCATATTTCTTCGGCTTATTTAGCCGCTATGGGTGTGGGTAATCACGTTTTTGATCTGTTCATTACTATTTTCAATTTTATCAGTGTCGGTTGTAGTGTGGTCATCGCACAATATCTCGGTTCGGGAAAACGGGATAAAGCCAGTCAGGCGATTCATATTTCTATCGCTTTTAATTTTGTATTGGGTTTTTCCTGCGCTCTGGTGACCATTTTCTTCGGTTATAAAATCCTGAGCATCATGAATCTGCCCGAAAATCTGATGGGTGATGGGTTTGCTTACCTGCACATTTTAGGCATTTGTCTGGTGCCGGAAGCCATTTCGATTATTTTGGCTGCCTGTCTGCGGGTTTATGGCAAGTCAAAATCCTCCATGTATGTCACCCTGATTGCTAACCTGCTGACCATTATCGGCAATATGATTGTCCTGTATGGTTTTTTTGGCCTGCCTAAATATGGTCTGGAAGGCGTGGCATGGTCTACGGTGTTCGGCCGGACAGTCGCCGTCATTCTCCTTGCCGGGTTACTGTTTTATGGCTTAAGGATCAAATTGGTTCCTAAGTTACTCATTTGCTGGTCAAAAAACATGCTCGGCAAAATCCTGCATATTGGTTTACCTTCTGCCGGTGAGAATCTGGTGTGGATATTGCAGTATATGACTGCACAGGCTTTTATTGGTCTGATGGGCGAAACATCGTTAGCGGCACAAACGCTGTATTTTCAATTATCGTTGTTCATTATGCTGTTTGGTATTTCCACCAGCATCGGTAATGAAATTATGGTCGGCCATCTGGTGGGCGCGAAACGCTTCGAAGATGCCTATAACCGTGGCATAAAGAGCCTGAAAATCGGCGTTATTGTCACCATTGGCGTGGTGTTGTCGTTCTGGATTTTCAGAGATCCATTGCTTAACGTCATGACCGAAGATCAAAAAATTATTGAACTGCTTCTGCCTTTATTCCTGCTGTCGGTCTTTCTGGAGCCGGGGCGTACTTTCAATATTGTCATGGTGAATGCGCTGCGTGCTTCCGGTGATGCCCGGTTTCCATTTTATACGGCGATAATTTTCATGTGGGGTATCTCGATTCCGCTAGGTTATTTTCTCGGCATTAAGATGGGAATGGGGATTTTAGGCATCTGGATTGGCTTTTTCTGTGATGAATGGGTCCGGGGGCTGGTGAATGCTTGGCGCTGGAAGTCGAAACGGTGGCAGTCTAAACGATTAGATGTTTAGCCAAATTTAACTTTTAAGCGCTGTCATGATAATGACTCGTTGGTAAAACTGAAAATGCCGCAGATATCCACTGCGGCATTTTTTTTGATCAATTATTCCATCAGTTAAATTTTTCTTTACGATAAAATTCTGAACGTGGCCCATAAAGTAATTGCCCGTCCCAGCCCGCTCTTAACAGACGATTGCTCGTTATACCGGCAATATCGTGGCCTCTTTCCATGATCGTATCAGCGATTTGAGAAATCGCCGCTGATACCAACATTCCAATAATGCCACCGCCGCTATTGCTGTTTTGTTCAGCCGTAGACGCGGTTGCAGAACCGTTCCACAGTTGTTTACCGGTACGCAGATCAACCAGCCGCGCGCTCGCACTCACACGGGTATCACTGCTGATGATTTGATATTGTGTGCCGTATTGTGTGATATCCAGATAGAGCGCGGTATCTGCACCAAAAATATCATGCAGCTTTTTATAACTGATATTGCGGATATCATTTGCATCAGCCGCCCCATTCTGCCGGAATGTCTCTTCGACAACCGCAACGGGAAAAACATAATAGCCGGATTCAGCCAACGGATAAGTCACCTGAGAAATAACACTCCCTGCTGCTTTTACATCGACGGATTTATTCACCGCAGGCAATACCAGTATGGATGTAGGATTGCTTTCTTTTAACGCGGTGTAATCGTATGGCTGATGTTGCACACAGCCGGTTAATGCCAACAATAATAAAGCACTCATCGCGCCCCAAAAACGCTTCATCATTTCACTTCCTTATTTTTTCTCAACAAAAAATCCATATAAGATGCGGATTCAGGAAAGAGTTTTTTCTCTATCGCAAATTGCTGGAAAGCATCATCAATTTTACCCACGTTACTGTAGAGCAGGCCCATTTGCGCATGTAATCCGGGAGGAACAGGTTTATTGTTGGCTTTGGCCTGCTCAATCACTTTTTGCAGTGCCTGAATCTGTTCTTGCGGCCCGGTTTTATCCTGCTGGTAGTATTGATAAAGGGTTGATTGGTAATCACCCCATTCATAAATAGTCTTAGGCGAATTAGCACACCCAGCCAATATTAATGCTCCTAACAGCATTCCCATCTTTTTTATTAAAAACATTGAGTTACTTTCCCTATATTGTATTTGCCATTAATGGGTGGCGGGTTTCCATGCGCCACTCTCAATACCCGAAACAAGGTCATTAACCGCTTCGCGGATCGCCAAATCCAAAACCTTGCCATTCAGAGTCGAGTCATAACCGGATGCACCACCAAAACCGATAATTTCACGGCTGGATAATTTGTATTCCCCTGCACCCGCCGCAGAAAAAACGACTTCAGACGTTTCAACGTTCACGACATTCAGCATCACTTTGGCATACGCTATTTGAGACTTACCACGCCCTAAGATGCCCCATAACTGCTGATCACCCACATCCTTGCGGCCAAATTCGGTCACATCACCCGTGATGACATAAGCCGCACCTTTCAGTTTCTGCGCCTTACCCTGCAACCCGGCTTCTGCTTTCAGTTCCGCCATATTAGTACGCTCCAGCACATTAAAACGGCCGGTTTGTTGCAAGTGAGTGAGCAGAATCGTTTTTGACTGATTGCCCAAACGGTCAACACCGTCAGAGAAAATGCCATTTTGGTAGCTTGAACGGTTTTCAAATTTACCGACTGCGATAGGGCTGCGAATGCCTTGATAGGACGTGTTATAGGCGTTAACTTTTTGTACCTGAAGAGTCGTTGAGGATTCGGTTGCACAGCCGGACAACATAAATGATGCCAAGCAAAGCGAAGCTAATGTGACTGTTTTCATTATTAGGTTTTCCTGAATAGCCGATTGGGTATAAATAATTTTCCAGAATGATAGGAATGCTCCTTATCCCGCGCGGGATAAGGAAAAATCACTACTGATACTCTAACTATTATGAAAAAGCATATATACCGACAAATTTAATTAGAATAAATCGACAAAATAATAAATTTTATTACAAGAAATGTCCATTAAAATAAAATATAAAATTGTTGACTGATATCAAGTAACGAAATGTTAAATAGTGAAATTTTCTAACTGGCAGCATTAAAATTCAAATTATATAAAATACAAAAATAATAATGTTATATATTTTTAAATTATAAACCTGAAAGAATTAATCCCTTATTTATATGTTGACTTTACGAAGATATTATTTTTATATTCTCGCTTTTTCAAGATACGTTTTATACTTTCACACGCCTGCTGGCGATATAAATATTCACATTATTTTACAAGTTGTGACTTGAAATTTAATTGATATATAAGATCAAAAAATGAAATTCATATTAATGTTAAATTAAGATCCACAAAATTATAACGCTAATTTAATTAAATTTAACAAAACAAACAAATATTAATCTTCATTTCACCAAGCTTTTTTACATACACAATCAATTGGAACAGAAGAAAATACTAGATTGATACTCTAAATTAAATCATAATATCGAAAATAAAAAGGATTTAATACGAATATATTAATATACGGAAATTAATTCCTGACTAACTTTTTCTGGCCAAATAACGCTTTGGTGTTTATGTCCCCTACAAAGAGATCCCACCAAAGACGCAAACGAGAGCTATTATGAAAACAGCAATAAACAGTATGGATGCCACGCCCACAGCGTCTTCCGCCACCCGAAGAGCTAACATGACCGAAACAGAATGGAAACAGGCCATCAAGTTTGATAGCACCGATATTGGCTGGGTTATTATGAGCATCGGCATGGCAATTGGTGCCGGTATCGTTTTCCTGCCGGTTCAGGTTGGTTTGATGGGATTGTGGGTTTTTCTGTTGTCTTCGGTGATTGGCTACCCAGCTATGTATCTGTTTCAGCGGCTTTTCATCAATACGCTTGCCGAATCCCCTGAATGCAAAGATTATCCGAGTGTGATAAGCGGCTATCTCGGTAAAAACTGGGGCATTTTATTGGGCATACTCTACTTTATTATGTTGGTGATCTGGATGTTCGTTTACGCCACCGCGATTACCAACGATAGCGCTTCATATCTGCAAACCTTTGGGGTAACGGATAAATTATTATCCGAAAATCCTTTTTATGGATTAGCGTTAATCTGCTTTCTGGTGCTCGTTTCTTCCCGCAGTGAGAAATTATTATTTAAAATTTCCAGCCTGATGGTACTGGTAAAACTCTTTGTTATCGCTGCATTGGGCATTTCCATGATCGGCATGTGGCACCTGTACAATATTGGCTCGTTACCTTCTTTTGCCCTGCTGATCAAAAAAGCCATTATTACTTTACCTTTTACCCTGACATCTATCCTGTTCATTCAAACATTAAGCCCAATGGTGATTTCTTATCGCCATCATGAAAAGAACCGCGAGGTTGCTCGTCATAAGGCGCTGAGAGCAATGAATATTGCTTTTGCTATCCTGTTTTGCACCGTATTTTTCTACGCGGTTTCATTCACTCTGGCGATGGGGCATGATGAAGCCGTCAAGGCTTATGAACAGAATATTTCCGCGCTGGCGATTGCCGCACAATTTTTTCCCGGCGGCTGGGTTATTTTTGTCAGTGTCATGCTGAATGTTTTTGCGGTAATGACGGCTTTTTTTGGTGTTTATCTCGGTTTCCGCGAAGCCAGTCAGGGGATCGCCATGAACCTTCTGAGCCGCTTGATGCCTGCCGCAAAAATCAATGAAAAGTGGGTACAAAAAGGCATTATGATGTTCGCTATTTTACTGGCGTGGGGAGCGATTATCCTGAATGCGCCGGTTTTAAGTTTTACCTCAATCTGTAGCCCAATATTTGGTATCGTCGGTTGCCTGATCCCTGCTTATCTGGTTTATAAAGTTCCCGGCCTCCATCACCACAAAGGCGCATCGCTCATCCTGATTATCTTCACAGGCATTTTGCTGTGTATTTCACCTTTTCTGGCTTTTTCCTGATGTGAGGAAAAAATCAACGATAGGCTTATCATGCCAATTGGCAGACGCACCGATTGATTAACGAAACCTAAAGGCTTTTCTATACGAAAGGTCTTTCAGGGATCTTTACGCACTAATTTATCCTTATGGAAAAAATAGTCGCGTTTGATGGCTCATCACAAGCCAAAAGTTAACAAGACAATAACAAAATCATTGGAGTTTTATTTCATCTCAACGCCGTGACGCCACATTCCCAAACATCTTTACCTTTCAACACTAATGAAGTCCATTGATTCATACATTTTAATAAATAAAAAATTTAAAGCTAATTTCAACAAAAAATGCAAAATTTTAATCTAAAAACACTCCGTTTTTGATAAAGAATTTATACATAAGAAAAGCACATATTTCACTTTAATTAGATAAATCATTTACTTTTTTCGGTAAATGCAGTAAAAATAACAAATCAATACAACATACAGGAATAATATAAGAATAAAACCCCAAAAATAACATTTAGCCAGAAGTTTAGTGGCAAAGTTTAATCAAACCGTATTGTTAGTAGAATTATTTTTCTGATTAGCTCATTCTATTCATGAAGGTTGCATAGCAATTACTTACACCATTTATCTAAATACTTTCATTCAAATAAGGTGAAAAAAAGCAGCCAAATTATTCATTTCCTGCTTTCTGATTCTATTAATCTGGTACTTATCTAATCATTTTCAAAAATGCTGATAGTTTGTTTTATTCAATTAGTTTAAATAGTCCTGCTATTTTCAACTAATTTATTTGATGTAATAGGAATGGGAATTTCATGAAACAACGTAAATTTTTGACCCGATGCGAAATAGATGCAATTTTGGCAGAAACAAAACAAGGTCGCCATCCAGAACGAGATTACTGCATGTTATTAATGTGCTTTATTCATGGCTTCAGAGTGAGTGAACTCTGTAATTTATCTTTATCGGATCTCGATTTAAATTCAGCCATTATTCATGTCAGACGGCTAAAAGGCGGCCTGTCCACTACTCATCCTTTGATTCCGGAAGAAATTGAAGCGCTGCAAAAATGGCTGAATGTGCGTCGAAAATGGCGGGAAGCTGGCTCACAATGGGTATTTCTGTCGCAAAAATCCGGTGCCGTATCACGGCAACAAGTTTACGGGCTACTTAAACGGTATGGAAAACAGGCAGAAGTCAGTGTTTCTCCGCATCCCCATATGTTAAGACATGCCTGTGGCTATGCACTTGCAGACCTTGGGCGTGATACACGTTTGATTCAGGATTATCTGGGGCATCGCAATATTTCGCATACAGTGATTTACACCGCCAGTAATGTAAAGCGCTTTTCCAATATTTGGGAGACTCATTCTAAGTAAGCGTTTACTTTTTTCACTGACATCACTGTCATTGCAACAATCTCCACGACTTCTCTTGTGGAGATTGCAAATCAACAGAATAGATAACGATTACCATTGTACAGGCTTATTTTTTGCTATCTTAAAATTATATTTATGAATAAATCTTGTTTTTCATTTGTTAAAGTCACGCCTTAAATTACCACCAGCTAAATAATAAAACTCAAAGAAATAATTTAAAAAGAGAAGGGAGCCTCCCTTCTCTTCTAACCTTTCACCAAGAAACTACCGATTATTATTCAACTGAGAAATACTTAGCAACAACGCATTCCTTCTTTGCCATCACCGCCATAACGTGCGTTCTGGCGTTCACGGAAAAATTCTTCATAACTCATATAAGGTTGATCCGGGTGCTTGTCCTTCATATGCTGCACATAAGTGTCATAATCAGGAACGCCCACCAACATGCGAGCCGCCTGCCCTAAATATTGACTTGCCCGACGAAAGTTACCAAACATAATCTTCTCCGATGGCTGTTTCCAAAAACCTTTCTTCACGATATGGCATCAATGTGTAGAAGATACTTTAACGCCCTCAGCCGGAACAGGAACATAAGGTGTTTCTTTATCTGTCCGCGCCGGATTTTTACTCGCCTGTACCGCCGCTTTAATCCCATAAATAATGATGCTATAGACTACGACCAAGAACAAAATACTTAAGCCAGCATTCGTATAATTATTCACAACAATATGATTCATATTATCTATTTGCTGCGCAGTCAGCGCTGAACCGCCTTCGGCAATGCGCTGTTTATATTCTTTCGCTAAGAAGAAAAAACCTTCCAGCTTAGGATTATCGCTGAATAATTTCAGCATCAACGCCCAAGTCGTACAAATCAGCAGCCAAGTGGCAGGAACAACCGCAACCCAAATGTATTTAGCGCGTTTCATTTTGATCAGTACGACAGTCCCCAATACCAGTGCAACGGCTGCCAGCATCTGATTTGAGATACCAAACAGTGGCCACAGGCTCTTAACGCCGCCCAACGGATCAACCACGCCCTGATACAGCAGATAGCCCCACATCCCGACACAGCCAGCCGTACCGACCATCCCGGCAATCAGAGAATCTGTTTTTTTCAGGAACGGTACAAAATTACCGAGCAAATCCTGCAACATGAAACGACCAGAACGAGTGCCGGCATCCAGTGCCGTCAGAATAAACAGTGCCTCAAACAGGATACCAAAGTGATACCAGAAGCCCATATTCGCCACCGGAACGATCTGATGGAATACATGAGCGATACCGACCGCCAGCGTTGGCGCGCCTCCTGCACGGTTCAGGACAGAAGGCTCACCGATATCTTTTGCTGTTTGCATGATCTGATCGGGCGAAATAACAAAGCCCCACGAGCTTACCGTTGCAGCTGCCTGTGTGGTCGAATCTTTCAGCGCAGCCATAATTGCAGGGGCTTCTGCCGTTCCCAAATTGTGCAGATCAGGCATGGTTATACCCAACGCTGCCGGAGGCGTATTCATCGCAAAATACAGGCCCGGTTCAATGATCGATGCCGCCGTCAACGCCATCAGCGCAACAAATGATTCCATCAGCATTGCGCCATAACCGATAAAGCGGGCATCTTTCTCGTTTGCCAGTAATTTAGGTGTTGTGCCAGACGAAATCAGTGCATGGAAACCGGATACCGCGCCACAGGCAATCGTAATAAACAGGAATGGGAATAATGTTCCTTTCCAAACAGGGCCACTGCCATCAACAAATTGCGTCACCGCTGGCATTTTCAGATCGGGATTAAGGAGCACAATACCCACCGCCAGACCAATAATCACACCGATTTTCAGGAAAGTTGCCAGATAATCACGCGGTGCCAAAATTAACCATACCGGCAGTAATGCAGAAATAAAGGCATAACCAATTAACGCATAGGTGATTGTGGTGTCTTTGAACGTTAAAGCGGGTCCCCAGTAGGGATCAGCCGCAACCACACCACCGAACCAGATTGCAGCAACCAGCAGCAAAATACCGATAACAGAGACTTCACCCACGCGCCCCGGCCGGATATATCGCATGTAGATCCCCATGAAAAGTGCAATCGGCACAGTTGAGCAAACGGTGAACACTCCCCATGGGCTTTCAGCCAGTGCTTTCACCACAATCAATGCCAGCACAGCCAGAATAATAATCATGATCAAGAAGCAGCCAAACAGAGCGATCGTTCCCGGAACGCGCCCCATTTCTTCTTTTACGATTTCCCCAAGTGATGCGCCATTCCGGCGGGAAGAGATGAACAGCACCAGAAAATCCTGTACTGCACCGGCAAGCACAGCGCCGGCGAGTATCCACAGGGTACCCGGCAGGTAACCGATTTGTGCCGCCAGCACAGGCCCGACTAATGGCCCGGCGCCTGCGATAGCAGCAAAATGGTGACCAAACAGCACATTTTTGTTGGTCGGAACATAATTCAGGCCATCATTGTTAATGATGGCTGGCGTTGACCGTGTTGCATCCAGTTTCATCACCTTGGTTGCGATATAAAGGCTATAGTACCGATAGGAAACCAAATAGACGGCGACAGAAGCAACAATTATCCATAACGCGCTAACATGTTCTCCCCGACGCAGTGCAACAACGCCGAGGCAAAATGCCCCAATGATCCCCAATATTATCCAGGGGATATGTTTTAAAAACTTATTATTGCTCATAAAATGCCCTTTACATTGATACCCTATGGATTACAACTTAAAAAACGTTCTGTTTTAAAAATCGCTATGTTTTAAAAATTGATCGGTTTTAAAAATTGATGGATAAAAACGGTAAGCATCCTTCTATCTGAGGCTTCAGGGCAATTACCAAGCTGTTAAATTGTGAATAAGCTCACTATTCATCTTGCTATTCGCCTCTCGATTCACCTATCTATATTCGATAAACTTTAAGTTTCCATCCGCAATACAACGCGAGTTCTTATATTTCCCCGCACAGCGGGGAAATATCACACGCATCCTGACGTTGGATGAATATATTTATCGCTTAAGATCGATGACGTCATCCTTTAATTGGTGAAAATCCAGATACTTATTATTAAATGAAATCACCGTATTTTGATTATGACATTGTTGATGAGAAAACCAATCACATTCAGAAGATAACCGAGGTTCTTCAATACCCAGCCATGCCGATAACATAGGCAAAAGATGCAATCCGCTACGGTAAGCATCTATTTTATTTTTAGTGTTATAGTCATACCCGGTAATAATAAAAGGAACCTGATAGTTCTGTTTATTCACATCAGTATGAATTAAGTTTTCTTTGTCAGTTCCTTTCCGTACAAAAGATAATCCATGATCAGCAAAATAGAGCATTGTCCAATTTAACTGATTATGTTTGGCAATATTCTCAATATCAGCTAGCAGGCTGTCTGTATTACGAATACTTTGTACATAACATGAAATATCTTTGGAATGAAAATAGTGATCGTATTTATTGTTTGTTCTGGCACAAGCCTGTGGATGTGAACCCATTAAATGAATAACAATCAATTTTTTCTTGTGATCTTGTTTTACTGTCTCGTTCTTCAACGCATCGCGGATATAAGGCAATAAATTTTCATCCGGCATATAACTTCGGTCATCCGAGCTGCCTTCTTTTAAGAAAGTAATGTGTTTAGCCTGTTGCCCTATCATGGCAGAAGGTGAATCAAAACCGCCTTTCATTCCCTGATTAGAGATCCAGTAAGTGTCAAAGCCGGCTTTATTTGCCAATGTGATAACACTGTTATTTAAATTAATTTCATTCTTCTGACGAACCGCCAGAGAATTGGTTAATGAAAGCTGAGTTGAAGGTGCAGCAGAAATATAGTTGGTTAATATCGTTGCATTTGTTCTATCCAGCCATGGCGTATTTTTATCAGGAAAATCATACGCTCCTAAAAAATCCCGTCGAACACTTTCGCCGATAACCATAATATAAGTATTATATTTATCGTCTTTGATAACAGGCTGCCAATCATCCTGAGATTTAATCACTTTGGCAAACCGATTATTATCGGACATAACCTTGCTATAACTCTGGTAAGCGTCTTTGAAAAACCGAATTTCTGGCAAACTGCTATTCAGAATTTCGCTATTATCTCCAAAGCCAGACTTTATATATCCTTTAACCGGAGACCAGAATGCGGTAATAAAAAAAAGACAAAACAGCCATGTTTTTCCTTTGGCTGAAAAATTAACTTTTAATTTTACGGTCCATAACGTCAGGATAATCATGACAATTACAGTCATATAAGTTGATAAAGGAAAACTACCGATATACTCCAGCGTTTCATTCCGATTAGTATAAAGCACTGAGCCAACAGCATTGATATCAGGGAAACCGTAATTCAAGCCAAGTGGTGCGTATAAAATACCAATAATGGCAAAAAAAGATATCAATAAAATATATATCCGTTTATTGAGTGCAGCAAAAAACAAAAAGAGTGCAAAGGCACTAAAAACATATATCAGTTTTAGCTGATATCCCAAACATTGGTGGAGCAGAAAAAGTAGCCCCCAAAGCGAAATAAAAGCAAAAGTGTTTTTGTTCTTATAAAATAAAGCCATATATCAATCCGAAAACCCGTATTTGTATAAAAAAGGTTGTCAATTTTAGCACAAAAATAAAAAATGCCATATTTACCGGCTGGTTATATCAAAGCCTATTGATATAGCTCTCAAAAATTTCGCGCTCCTCATCTCTTAGTGTCAACACTTTAAAACCATCATGAGTCACCAAAATAGTATGTTCAAATTGGGCGGACAATCGACGATCTTTCGTGGTTACCGTCCAGCCATCTTTATGTAATTTAATCTCTTTCTTTCCCTGATTAATCATTGGCTCAATCGTGAAAGTCATGCCTTCTTCCAGAACAGTACCCTCGCCTGCCTTGCCATAATGCAGAACCTGAGGTTCTTCGTGCATGTCACTTCCTATGCCATGACCGCAATATTCACGCACGACACTGTAATTGTTCATTTCCGCGTGTTGTTGTATTGCCTGCCCGATATCCCCCAGTGTAACGCCCGGCCTGACGATCCTGATTGCCTTATACAAACACGCCTGTGTCACATCAACCAGCCGTTTGGCATGTGAAGGAACATCACCAACACAAAATGTGACACTGCTGTCGCCGTAGTAACCCTCTTTTTTAACGGTGACATCCACATTAACGATATCGCCGTTTTTCAGCTTCTTATCTGATGGCCAGCCGTGGCAAACAACATGATTAACCGAGGTATTCGCAGTATAAGGAAACCCATATTGCCCCAAGCTACCGGGAATTGCGCCAAGTGTATTCACAATATAATCATGACAAAACGCATCTATTTCTAATGTAGTCACCCCCGGAACGATAATCGAACGAACAGCTTCAAGCACCTGCCCCGTCAGGTGCCCAGCAATTTCCATTCGTGTTATTTCCTCTGCATTTTTTATTTGTATTCCCTTATTATTTTGCATTTCTTTTCTCTTAATTTTCAGTCTGTAAAATTAGGGCTTGATCATGCCTTCATATAAGCAGTCAACTCAAGTTATTTATTAAAATTTTTCATTTGGTTATGATGAGCCATTTATCCCGACACTGTTTATACTGTGATCATCATTTTTCATTACTCAATCAATTATATCCATTTAACTAAGTCATGCTGGATTAACACATTAAGCGTAATAACAACCTGACATAAGGAAAAGTTTATGAGCACAGTAGAATGCCGAGGCGGATGTTTGTGCGGGAATATCAGATTCATTGCAACAGGCACGGCTGAAAATCCTCATATCTGCTCATGTAAAATGTGCCAAAAACACTCAGGTTCATTGGCACTCTGCTGGGTTGAATTCCCCAAAGATGCCGTTCAATGGGTGGGCGAAGGTGGTTTTCCCTCTTTATATCGATCTTCAGACCATTCCAGCCGCGCATTTTGTAATAAATGTGGAAGTTCACTGGGTGCCATTGATGATGAACCTACTGTGGGGTTGATTTTGGGTAATTTTGATCAATAAGCCCCATATTCAATTAACAAAAAGTAACGGATAATTTATAAATAAATTAATAAGGTGATTAAACATAACTTCTGGATTCACATAATAAGCACAATAAAAAATAGCGTATTGGCAAAAAATATAATAAAGGTCACCTATTGTTTGACCTGCCAATATCCTGCTTTCTTGGCACCAATCCGAATTAAGCGACCATTTTCCTGCAATACTTTGATGTTTCTTTCTATTGTCCGGCGGCTTACTCTCAATATATCCGCCAATTGCGATATCGTTATTGTTGGTTGTTCAGTAATCAATGACAGTATTTTTTGCGAAGTCTCATTCAGCGCTAACCTGTTTTCTACCGACATTTGTACCGACATTTCTACCGACATCGGAGCATTCATCTGCTGGGTATCCATCTCCTCTTGCAGTGCTTCCATTAATTTTTCCAGCATAAAATCAATAAATAACGTACAGTCTCCTGCTTTATCGCATATTCGTAGTATCTGATAATATTCTTGCTGCTGATGGTGAATTAATGTTTCTACAGGTAACCACGCCAACTCTGGGCGCCATTCACTCAAAATCAAGGTCTGCCATAACCGCCCCATACGCCCATTGCCATCAGAAAAAGGATGAATAAATTCAAATTCATAATGAAAAATAGCGCTGGAAATTAATGGGTGAATATCAGTTTGCTTTAACCATATAAGCAGATCACCAATCAAACGCGATACCTGACTGGCAGGTGGCGCCATGTGGATCAGTTGGTTTTCCCGATAAATCCCAACATCGCTGTAACGCAGCTTTCCCGGTCTATCCACTAATCCTCCCATCAACAGATGGTGAGCTGCCAATAAATCAGCTAATTGATGACTCTGCCATTCCGGTATTTTCTCATAGGCTAATATCGCGTTGCGTACTTCCTGAATATCCTTTGCCGGCGCCAGTACACGTTTTCCCTCCATAATTGCCGTGACTTGTTCTGTAGACAGGCTGTTATGTTCAATAGCCACTGAAGCCTGAATAGTGCGAATCCGATTTTCTTTACGCAACAATGGTGAAGCATTTTTACTTTGTGATGACCTGCGCCCCAATAACTCACCTATCTCGACAACACGATTAATGATGTTGGGTGTGATGCTATAAGGGGGTCGATAAGTCGTCACGTTTATCTCCTATTAAATCTGCCTGACTCGATATGAAAGGAGTTCAATATATCACAACGTTATATAAGGAAAAGATGAACATAACAGAATGTCGAGCGGGTACGATAACAGGAACAGCAAAATTGCAACACAAAACAATTTAAGTCGAGCGGCTTCGCAATCCTGCTTATTGAGTCAAAAATCCGATACTTTCCCCAACATAATCCTGATAACCTACCGCGCAGCTCTCCTCCTCAATGTACAGGCAATAACATTCACAGATGAATCACACAGATCATCAGTGATAAGATAGCGTTTTCGCCCAGCGTGAGGAGCACTAACGTTCTATCCTTAGCTGATTATATTTAGGTTTTGCCATTGAGATGGTAGATGGGTTGACTGAGTAACCATAGCCCAACCGAGTCAACAGGAATAATAAAATTGAACCAAGTCAATATGAAAGAATCTCTTGCCAAGGATATGGATAGCCATACTCCCATGATGCAGCAATACCTGCGTCTGAAAGCACAGCACCCGGATATCCTGCTGCTGTATCGCATGGGAGACTTTTATGAGTTGTTCTATGACGATGCCAAAAAGGCGGCAAAGCTGCTGGATATTTCGTTGACCAAACGGGGGCAATCCGCAGGTCAGCCGATTCCAATGGCAGGAGTTCCTTATCATGCCATCGAAAACTATCTGGCAAAACTGGTTCAGCTTGGTGAATCTGCGGCAATCTGCGAGCAGGTTGGTGATCCTGCAACCAGCAAAGGCCCTGTTGAGCGTAAAGTTGTTCGTATCGTTACACCGGGTACAGTCACCGATGAAGCCTTACTGCAAGAACGTCAGGATAATCTTCTGGCTGCTATTTGGCACGATAGTCAAGGTTTTGGTTACGCCACGTTGGATATTACTTCCGGCCGTTTCCGCGTTTCTGAAATGGCGGATGAAGATACCATAGCGGCTGAGCTTCAACGCACACGTCCGGCCGAATTGCTCTACCCTGAAACTTTCAGCCATATGGTGCTGATTGAGCGCTATCACGGCCTGCGCCGACGCCCGATGTGGGAATTTGAACTGGATACCGCAAGGCAACAATTGAATTTGCAATTTGGTACTCGTGACCTGATTGGTTTCGGCGTTGAAAAAGCAACTTTGGCGCTACGGGCGGCAGGTTGCCTGTTGCAATATGTCAAGGATACTCAACGTACTGCGCTGCCCCATATCCGCAATATTACGATGGAGCGCCAGCAAGAAACGGTTATCATGGATGCTGCAACCCGCCGCAATCTCGAATTGACCCAAAATCTGTCGGGAAGTACTGAAAATACGCTGGCTTCTGTACTTGATCAATGTGTCACTCCAATGGGCAGCCGGATGCTTAAACGCTGGCTGCATACGCCGATCCGTGACAGAAATAAACTGGAAAATCGTCAGCAGGCCATTTCCGCACTACAGGAAATCGGCTTTGAATTACAGCCGTTCTTGCGTCAGGTCGGGGATTTGGAACGTGTGCTTGCCCGTCTTGCTCTCCGTTCTGCCCGTCCGCGTGATTTGGCCAGAATGCGGAATGCTTTCCAACAACTGCCTGATATTCATCACATCATGGCATCATCTGATTCGCCTTATATTCAGGCTTTGCAACAACGTATTGGTCACTTTGATGAGTTACAGACGTTACTGGAAAACGCCATTGTTGAAACACCGCCGGTTCTGGTGCGTGATGGTGGAGTGATTGCGACGGGTTATAACGCAGAGCTGGACGAATGGCGGGCATTGGCAGATGGCGCGACGGATTATCTCGATAGGTTGGAAATCCGCGAGCGTGAGAAACTGAATATCGATACCTTAAAGGTCGGTTTCAATGCCATACATGGTTACTATATTCAGGTGAGTCGCGGACAAAGTCACCTTGTCCCCATTCATTATGTACGCCGTCAAACGCTGAAAAATGCAGAACGCTATATTATTCCTGAATTAAAAGAGTACGAAGATAAGGTTCTGACTTCGAAAGGCAAAGCCCTCGCGATTGAAAAAGCGCTGTATGAAGAGCTGTTCGATTTACTGCTTCCTCATCTGTCCGCTTTGCAAACCTGTGCTGAAGCGCTTTCAGAACTGGATGTGCTGGCAAATCTTGCTGAACGGGCTGAAACACTGAACTATACCTGCCCGACATTGACTGATAAAACGGGTATCCAAATTACAGGTGGCCGTCATCCGGTGGTTGAACAAGTGCTCAGTGAGCCGTTTATCTCAAACCCGTTAACCCTTTCGTCTCAACGGCGTCTGTTAATCATCACCGGGCCAAATATGGGCGGAAAAAGCACCTATATGCGTCAAACAGCGTTAATTACGTTGTTGGCCTATATCGGCAGCTTTGTTCCTGCTGAAAAAGCCGTTATCGGCCCTGTCGATCGTATCTTCACTCGCGTAGGTGCTTCTGATGATTTGGCATCAGGGCGTTCGACTTTTATGGTGGAAATGACGGAAACCGCCAACATTTTGCACAATGCGACAGAACAGAGTCTGGTTTTGATGGATGAAATCGGGCGTGGTACATCAACTTATGATGGCCTTTCTCTCGCATGGGCTTGTGCCGAGAATCTGGCAAACCGTATTAAAGCAATGACGCTGTTTGCGACTCACTATTTTGAGTTAACAACACTGCCAGAAAAACTGGAAGGTGTGGTCAATATCCATCTGGATGCAGTGGAACATGGCGATACCATCGCCTTTATGCACAATGTACAGGACGGCGCTGCCAGCAAAAGTTACGGATTGGCGGTCGCATCATTGGCTGGCGTTCCCCGTGATGTCATCAAACGCGCACGTCAGAAATTAAAAGAACTGGAGTCACTTTCCAACAATGCAACAGCAGGCCATGTCGATACACCCCAATTAACGCTGTTGGCAGAAGAAACATCTCCAGCCGTTGAAGCATTAGAAAATCTGAACCCGGATTCACTGACACCACGTCAGGCTCTGGAATGGATTTATCGTTTGAAAGATATGGTGTAACTATATGCTTTTTCATCATAGTGAGAGTATCTAAAGTGATCTTTCCTTATCCCGCGCACCGCGCGGGATAAGGAATACTCCTATCATTTTGGAAAGTTATTTAGGCAAAACTGCTTAAATGATCGGATACAACCTGACTTCTCGCAGCCGGGAAGTAAGGGAACTAACTTCTTTATTTGAGTGTCCCATCATGATGAAAAAATATTTAGAGCATGGTGTAAAATGACGGATTCGCAACTCACTGACTAAAAACGATCGATTTAAAAGTGATCGATTTAAAAACGATCAATTTAAAAACAGCTGATTTAAAAGCAAACAGCAATATCAGCCTGTTAGAGACAATTTATCAATTTTTACAATGTGAAACGCCCAATCAATGGATTGAAAAAGCGCAGCAACCGGAGAATCTGCCGATTTTATTGCGCGATCATCTTCTGTGCGAATTAAAGGCTGCTCAAAGTGCCATGTTTCTGATCCGTAAATATGCAGTTGACCCGGCAAGTGCAGATACTTTATTGGCATGGCTTAAACCCTATGAAGATTTCGCCTACAAAAAAATGGGGGATAT
>JAIRVT010000031.1 GCA_031253755.1 Enterobacteriaceae bacterium | reverse complement strand
AAAATCCCCATAAAAATTTGCCAGCGCAAGCGACGATAGAGTGGATCTATTTCCTGCGCAGGCAACCGGGCTTTGTGGGGCGCCGGTTTAAAAATACTTAACATGTTTGTCTCCACATGGTTGTTAGTATAAGCAGATCGTATGAATGAATCGTATGAGCGAATCACCATGATGAAGCAGTGATTAGCAGTAAACGAAAATTTCAATTGGTTTTTTCTATATCGAAGGGAAGAATAGCCAAAACAGACTTATATATCTGTGAAGTATCGCTAACATATAGATTCAATTTCGAAAAGTCCAAAATTTTGAGTGATTTATAAAATTTTTGAAACCGATTTTATAGCAATAATTGTGATATTTATCACAATTAAAGAAGTCTGTTTGTTATTTTTGAGCGTTTCTACGTTCGTTTATGTTCTTTTGCATACAAAACACTATTGTTATTGTGGGAATTTGGATGATGTTTTAATCATACGAAGATAATATGAACAGAAGTCAGCGATTCAAAACATTCTATAATAAATATTCAGTGATATTTTTCGCTGGTGGTTTTAACAAGTAATAATTATTACAGAGGGGTTTTAATTTATATTTAAAATTTATTTTAATTACCTATTTGGCGTTTTTTATAACGCAGTTATAAATAAAATGTTTGAATTCTCATTCAAAAGTAATAGATTTTACTGCAAATGGTTATTCATATTCATGAGGTAGGTTGTTTCATGAAATAGATTGTCATGAATGTCAGAATAACTGTTTATAAAATAAAAAATGATAATATCAAGGCGATGATGGGATGTATAAAGCGTAATACACCTCAATTCGTTAATGAAAAGTCGTTAATGAAAAGCCGTTAATGAAAAGTCGTTAATAAAAAACCTATTTGCAATGGGCTGATTGTTTAATTCATAAAAGATTGCAAATAAATATTAATTAAGAAGTTATATTAAATATAAATATTATTTTGTGAAATTTATTGACTAACAGCAAAATATCTCCATTCGTCATAAAAAAGTGACGAAATTATATCTAATGTATTTCAGGCTGCCTCAGCGCCGCTTGGAAAACAGGGGTATATGTGGAGAATCAAATGAGAACATCATTATGAATACTTACACACACAAGGCAATATTACACACAGCATTTACCGAACAAAAATCTTCATTCTCTAATAATATTGATATTAATGGCGTTAATATCAGTCATATAGAAAAACCATTTCAGCCGTGGTTTGATAATGTTCCCTCTCAATTGGCAAAATTGGCAAAAACCATGCCGAACGATATTGCCGTTTCCGATTTACATGGAAAACTGGCATTCAGTGAATTACACCAACGGGTTATGGATGCGGCAAATATCTTGCGTAGCCACGGTGTCACAATGGGGAGCAATGTAGCCATTGCTGCCGAAAGAGGGATCCCGTGGTTTATTGCCATGCTGGCGGTCTGGCAACTTGGTGCAGTCTATATTCCCCTTAATACCATGATGCCGGAAAAACGTCTGAATGATATTCTTGCCAGTTTGCCGGACAGTATTCTGGTTTCTGATGATACAGTATCAGCAGAGTTGAAAGCATCAATACACATTCCTTTGGCGCTTCTGGAGGATACGGGCGGAGAAACAACAGAGTACATTGCTATTCCTGAATTAAATGATCATCCCGCTTATGTGATGTTCACGTCCGGCTCTACCGGTCTCCCAAAAGCAGTGCAGGTACAGCACGACAATCTGGCGGCCTGTTTATGTGCATTCGGGAACATAATGTCTGTCGATCAACATGACTGTATGCTCGCACTGACCACGTTTTCCTTTGACATTTCCTTGCTGGAGTTGCTGCTGACCGTTGTACATGGTGGCAGCATCTATATAGCATCCATTGATACCCAGCGTGATGCGATGATGTTGTCGCAAACACTGTCTGACCCGCAATTCACTTTCGCGCAGGCAACGCCGGTCACTTGGTCAATGGCGCTGAATGCCGGCTGGAAGCCCCGCTCAGATATGAATCTGCTCTGCGGTGGAGAAGCACTGTCACAGGATCTGGCGGATCAACTGACTGCAAACGGGGGAACTTTATGGAATGTGTATGGCCCGACAGAAACGACTATCTGGTCAACCGCATTTCGGATGAGAAAAGGGGATAAGGTGCAGTTAGGCGGCCCCATTCCCGGCACCAGCATCACCATCGTCGATAAATATTTATGCCCTGTGCCGAAAGGAACTGTCGGTGAAATTCTGATTGGCGGGTTGGGTGTCACCGCCGGTTATCGCAACAATCCCGTTGAAACCGCGAAACGCTATGTGCCGGATGTGAACCAAAAAGGCAGGAGAGCCTATCTGACCGGCGATATGGCACGTATGCTTGAGGACGGCTCCCTCATTTATATGGGCAGACAGGATGATCAGGTCAAAGTACGCGGGTTCAGGATTGAGTTGGGTGAGATCGAAATTGCCTTGAGAAAGCAACATGGTGTTCAGGATGCCATTATCCGCGTAGCAGGCAGTGGTGATCTGGCCAAAATACAGGCTTTCGTCCTGTTCGATCCCGCGATATTTGCAACAGACGACACAGCAACAGACGACATAGCAACAGAAGGCCGCGTAGAAGGAACTGTGCCAGAAAGTTGGGTCAGAGAGACTCAGGTCGCATTGAGAGAGTTGTTGCATGAAGCCTGGATACCGACCGAATATTATCGTATCCCTTATATTCCATTGACCAGCAGTGGCAAGCGGGATAAAAAACGGCTGGAAGAGGTGGCAGAACGGCTGAACGCCAGTAATGACGCCGTGCCGCCACAAACAGAAACGGAAAAACGAGTTTATGCTATTTGGCGCGATCTGCTTGCCATAGACACGTTTGGTATTACGGATGACTTTTTCCAGATTGGCGGGCATTCCATTCTGGTTGCCCGTATGGTGGAACAGCTTGAAAAAACATTTTCACTCAGGATCCCGATTGCCGGTATTTATGTAGAACCTACCGTTGCCAGAATTGCGGCCATTCTGGATGAAATGAGAGAGGCATCGCAAAATATTCCGGCTCAGTCAGCCGGGGCTTATCACTCAGTCAGAAATTATCATAGTGAGGCGCTGATTCAGCAACATGCCGAAACGCTGAGAAAAGATGTTTATCTGAAAGAGAGCGTTCGTCCTGATGGCTTGACCCATGCTAACTGGTATCAGCCTGATACCATTTTGCTGACAGGTGCGACCGGGTATCTCGGCCTGCATTTGTTGGAGCAATTGCTGAAACAGACTTCGGCGCAAATTATCTGTCTGTGCCGTGATGCAGATGAAGAACGTGCGCTTAAGAGAATTAAAGCCGGGTTTGTGAATTATCAGATTGGTGTGGTTAACGAGTTTGATCACGCTGGGTTTGATAGAACGGGATTTGATCGCGTGAAAGTGGTCATCGGGGATTTGGGCCAGCCGCGTTTCGGTCTGTTGCCGGAAGTCTGGTACAAACTCACCGAAGAAGTGGATGTGATTTATCACAATGGTGCGTTGGTTAACTTTATTTATCCCTATAGTGCATTGAAAAGCATCAATGTTGATGGCACCAGAACCGCGTTGGAATTTGCCTGTACTTCACGCCTGAAACACTTCCATTATGTTTCTTCCGTGAATGCGCTGTTTGCTACTGAATCACCCCGTCCATTTATGGAAGATGACCGTGCGATGAGTGAAACGGTGCGTGATCCTTCCGGTTATTCAGGCAGTAAATGGGTATCAGAAGGGATCATCAATATTGCCCGTCAACGTGGCGTTCCGGTCAGTATTTACCGTCCCGGCCTGATTCTGGGCCATACCCGTACCGGTGCAGCACAGGGCAATGATTATCTGGTCGCGTCCATGAAAGGCTATCTGGCAACAGGGTTCTATCCTGACCACGGGTTACTGCTGGATATTGTTCCGGTGGATTATGTGGCGGCTTCACTGGTGCATATTTCTAAACGGCCGGAGTCTGAAGGGAAGTTCTTCAACCTGTTTAACCCGGTACAAGTCACTATCCGGCAATTTTTCGATTGGGTACAGGAATTCGGTTATGTCCTCGATCCCGTCCCTTTTAATGAGGGAAAAGAGCGGATTCTGGCACTGGATGATTCCCATCCGTTGTATCCGTTGATTCCGCTGATCCGGGATATGGCAGAGAAACCGTATCGTGCACTGGATCCGGCTTATCTCCATGAGATCCAACCAGAATTGGAGCTGAAACAGACTTTGGCGGCATTGGAAGGAAGCGAAATTCAATGTCCGGTGATTACCGCTGAGTATGTTCATCAGGTGCTGCGTTACTTAATCGGAACCGGCTTCCTGCCACAGATAGTGTCAGCAAATTACAAAAAGGGGACGGTATCATGGAACCGTTAGTTGGAAGTGAACAGATAGGAAAAAAACCGATGAGAAATGTATCAGCAGAAAACGGAAGCATTGGCTGGATGGTTGTTATCAACGGGAAAAAACAGTATTCCGTTTGGCCTGATGAGCATCTGATCCCAGTCGGCTGGATGGCGACAGGCAAGAGAGGTTCTAAAGAAGAGTGCCTTGAACATATTGCGAGCACTTGGCCAGCACCCACCGAAAAAGTGACCGGTGTTCATTAAGGTTAATAGACATTAAATACGACAATCAGAGCGGATCTTTCCGCTCTGATTGCTATTTACTCATTATTTACTAACACAGCATTCAATATAACCAATCCTGACCTATTCGATCTGCGGCCAGAATAGCGGCGTAAACCTGTTCTGGTGTCACGGTAAATGGCATGTTGTGAATTGTTTCTCCCTCAGCACAGCTCGCTGTGGCAGCCTGCATGACTTTTTGATGCAGATCCGCGCTGTCCCGCAAGCCGAGTTGCTCCAGCGTAACCGGCAGGCCAACTTGCACACAGAAGTCGAGCACGGTTTCCAGCTCTTCACTGGGGCTGTTTTCTAATATCAGTTGTGTCAGTGTGCCGAATGCCACTTTTTCCCCGTGATACAGGTGATGGCACTCTTCCAGTGTGGTAAAACCATTGTGAATGGCATGAGCAGCAGCAAGACCGGCACTTTCAAACCCGATCCCACTATGGTAAATGTTGGCCTCAATAATATGTTCAACGGCGGGCGTAATTGCCCCGGCTTCCACCGCCAGTTTCGCCTTATATCCTTCAGCCAGTAACGTGTCATAGCACAGTTTTGCCAATGCCAGCCCAGTCAGAGATGTATCGCCGCCAGCCACGGTTGGCTTATGGGCTGAACTATTGGCACGCGCTTCAAAGTAGGTGGCAAGCGCGTCACCCATCCCAGAGACAAGCAGGCGGACAGGCGACTTGACAATAATGCTGCTATCTACCAGTACAATGTCAGGATTTTTGGGGTAAGTCTGATAGCCATCATAGGTTCCTGAATCCGTGTACAGCACGGAAAGCGCGCTGGTGGGCGCATCTGTTGAGGCGAGGGTTGGGGAAATAATCGTTGGCAACTTAGAGGCGTGTGCGACGGCCTTAGCGGTATCAAGGGTTTTTCCACCACCAATACCAATAACCACCTGACATTGATTGTTCAACAGAATGGAGGACAGGCGTTCTATTTCTTTACGGCTGCATTCGCCATTAAAAATCTCAAAATGGCTGGTGACGGCATGTTTTTCCAGACTCTTGCTGACGGTATTGCCAATAAGATTCATGACAAAATTATCAGCGATAACGAAAGCATGGTCAGCAAGCATTTTGGTATATTGACCGATGTGAGATAAGGCATCAGGCCCTTGGATATATTTGGATGGAGATTGGATAACTTTCAGCATAAGAAATGCTCCTTCTTCACTGGAAACCCAAATGGCTGTGTGGCAATTTATCGGTGGTTTCGAATCGTCGTTTCTTTTCGAATAAGCGTGTTAGTCTGTTTGCCCATCATCGCTTATTTGTCCGTCACCACTATAGTCCGTCACCACTATACGTTAAAAATTTCCCTGTCGCTTTTTAAGTTGCTGCTTTATTGATGATGCTCATTTTATGAGGAAAACAGGGAGGTAATTTGCGCCCGGATTGATTCAGGGCGCGATGATACGACGCAATGATACGAATAGTACGTTAAAGGGCTTTTGCGAGCTGTCTATCTGCCGAAGATGAAAAGAAGAATTTCAGAATCAGGTTTAGCAGAATGCCATAGGCTGGCAGGAAAAACAGCATACAGATAAACAGCTTAAATGCGTAATCCACCAAGGCAATTTCGACCCAATGGGTTGCCATGAAGCTATCGCTGCTGTGATAAAAGGCGATAAAGAAAAACGCCAGTGTATCCAACATATTGCCGAAAAACATTGCGGCGGCTGGTGCTACCCACCAACGTTGTTTCTGGCGCAGGCGGTTGAAGACGCCGACATCCAATATCTGACCAAGAACATAAGCCATAAAACTGGCAGCGGCAATGCGGGCGACAAACAGGTTAAACGTACCTAAAGATGAGAGGCCCTGCCATGTGCCTTTAAAATACAGCGCAGAGATAAAATAAGAGATAACTAAGGCCGGTAACATCACCGTGAGAATAATCCGGCGTGCCAGCGGTGCACCATAAATGCGCACGGTTAAATCGGTTGCCAGAAAGATAAACGGAAATGTGAATGCTCCCCAAGTAGTATGAAAACCGAAAATGGAGACAGGTAATTGCACCAGATAATTGCTGGAGGTAATGATCAGGATATGAAAGAGAGAAAGCCAGATCAAAACCGATGCTTTATGCTGTGCAGTTATTTGCTGCATAGTTAGTTTCTGCATAGTGAATTGAAACATGTTGTACCTTT
The DNA here is from genome assembly GCA_031253755.1 of Enterobacteriaceae bacterium. Lineage (GTDB taxonomy): Bacteria > Pseudomonadota > Gammaproteobacteria > Enterobacterales > Enterobacteriaceae > Xenorhabdus. The sequence goes on along the minus strand of JAIRVT010000031.1, from coordinate 12,254 downwards.
TTGCTGGATGGGGTGAGGGAACCCAAAGTGAATTTTTTGCTGAATGATCAGAAAGAACGAATCATACGCGGGTTGAACAATGAAAGCAAAATGCGCAGTTGACGATTTTATGTAATATAATCTGCTGCTATAGACTGTTTTAACTTACCGAGATTGCTATGTCTGATGTTTTTACCAACCCTGATAAAACGCTTGATACACAAGGGCTACGCTGCCCGGAGCCTGTGATGATGGTCCGTAAAACTGTCCGTCATATGGCGGCGGGGCAGACGCTATTAATCATAGCTGATGATCCGGCAACTACCCGTGATATTCCTGGTTTTTGCCGTTTTATGGAACATTCACTGCTTGCTCAACAAACAGTGGAAACGCCTTATCAATATCTCATCAAAAAAAATGAAAATATTGCTTAGGTTAACTGGTAGAAAAATAAACCTGTGCTAGGCTTATTATTATGGTGCTTGGATTGTATATCACCTCACTGAGTGCCATATTTCCTTTTGTCTTAATAGCAATCTTGAATAATTGTAGTTTTATTTTGAAAAGGTGTGTCCAAAGCGCCTTTTCAGTTTATTTCATTTATTTTTTATTTTATTGCTGCTGAATATTTTATTAACGCAGCCTAAATTGATCTGGCGACTAATTAGCGTATACGTTAAAGGTGTACCACTAAAATCATTAATACTATTTGAAGGTTCAATATTCCGGTGGCATGACCACAGCCACCGGATAGACTTATATCCGCCATTTAATCAGGATATATTATCGAATCGCATGATGACTATTTTCATGATGACTACTATTTTCATGATGACTACTTTGTTTGAGCTTTAATGGCCTGAGCTTTTACGGTTTGAGTTTTAACGCGCAGCAACCGGATTGCATTTGCGGTGACTAATGCCGTAGCTCCGGAATCCGCCAATACTGCCATCCATAACCCCGTGATCCCCAACAGGCTGGTAATCAGGAATATTGCCTTCAAGCCCAATGCAATCGTGATATTCTGCCGGATATTGTAGTGTGTTGCCCGTGACAGATTGATGATTTCCGCCAGACCCGTTAAACGGTTGTGAGTCAGAGCGGCATCCGCTGTTTCGAGCGCGACATCCGTACCGCTGCCCATCGCAACGCCAATACTTGAGGCTTTCATCGCCGGTGCATCGTTGATGCCATCACCGACCATCATCGTATGGTGGTTTTCATTAAGCTTCACCACCGCATTGACTTTATCTTCCGGCAACAAACCGGCGCGGTAATCAATTCCCAGTTGCCCGGCAATTGCCGCCGCAGCGCGAGGATTATCGCCCGTCAGCATCACCGCATTAACACCCTGCTGCTTCAGGGCCTGAATCGCATCAATCGCATCCTGACGCAATGTATCCTGCATGGCTATCAGGCCGATGAACAATTCATCGCGTATCACAGCAACGGCGGTTTTTCCGCTATTTTCCAGTTCAATCACTCGCTGCTTCCATTGCTCAGAGAGCGTATTTTCCGGCAGCCTGTCCGGCGCCGAAACCCGTATCTTCTGCCCTGATAATTGCCCTTCAACCCCAATACCCGCCAATGCCTTGCGGTTTTCTGCTTCGATAACACTGATGCCTTTACTTTCCGCTTCATTCAGAATGGCTTTTGCCAATGGATGGTGAGAGCCACTTTCTACGGCACCAGCCAGTGCCAGTAATGTCTCCGCACTGATATTTTCAGCAGGCTCAACATCGGTAACCTGCGGTTTTCCTTCCGTCAGTGTTCCCGTTTTATCCAAAGCAATTGTTGTGATAGCGCCGAGTTGCTCCAGTGCGGCTCCGCCCTTGATAAGTGCGCCACGGCGAGTGGCAGCGGCAAGTGCGGAAGTAATGGCAGCAGGCGTGGAGATAACCAGTGCGCATGGGCAACCAATCAGTAACAGAGTCAGTCCGCGATAAACCCACATATCCCACGGTTCGGCAAAGAACAGGGGGGGAATGATGATAACCAGTGCCGCAAGCAGAATAATCAGCGGCATATAAATACGGCTGAATTTATCAATAAAACGCTCAATGGGTGCCCGGCGTTCTTCAGCTTCCTCAATCAATTGCAGGATACGGTCAATGGCATTGTGCCCCGGCTCGGAAATTACTTTCATTTGTACGGCGCGATCAATAGAAAGGCTGCCTGCGGCGACTTTCTCTCCCTGTTGACGTTCCACAGGAATCGATTCGCCTGTCAGGGCACTTTCATCGAAACTGGCGAACGGGTTAAGGAGTTCTGCATCGGTCGGTAAGCGGGCGCCGGGCGCAATTTCGATGATATCGTCCGACCGCAGATCAGCGGCAGGCACCATTTTCTTTTCGCCATTGACGATGCGCAACGCCTGTTCGGGTACCAGTGCCATTAAAGCGCTGACACCACGGCGGGCACGGCCTGCGGCATAAGCCTCTAAAATTTCCCCCAGTTTGAACAGCAAAATCACCATGGACGCTTCTGATGTGGCATTAATAAATAACGCGCCAATAGCCGCAACACTCATCAGTGTCTCAATGGCGAAGAAGGTGCCGGAGCGGAACAACCTGACGGCTTTAGTGGCGATAGGGTATAGCCCAATCAGCACCGTTATGATGAACGCAATCTGACCCGCTGGCGTGTTGATTTTGGTGATACCTGCGCTGACGATCATCAGTGCAGCAAGAAGCAAGATTGGCGTGAATGTTTTCCAGAGACTGATCGCTGGTGGCAGTCTGGCAGTTGAATCGGTTTCTTTGATGTCAAAACCGAGCTGTTTTATTGCTTGAACCACGTCAGCGCGAATATCGGAATCCGAATCCACAACCAGTTTTTCAGTTGTAAACAACACCTTGACCTGTTTGACTTTCGGCAGTCTTTTCACGGCATTTTCGATTTTCCCGGCACAGCTTGGGCAATCCATACCTTGGATAATCCAGTTAAAGCGCTGTCTGGCGGTTAATTCCGTCGGTGCGGTATCTTGTACAGTGTGTGCATGATCGTGTGAGCAGGATGCTTCTTGATGATCGTGGGAATGCTTGTGTTCTTTATCATGACCGTGCTCTGTATCGTGATCGTGTTTTTTATCATGACCGTGTTTTTTATCATGATCATGTGAGTGCTTGCTTATACTTTTAATGCTGCTGGAATTGTGGAAGGTTCTTTTAGGAGACAATGTAGAGCCATGCTGTGGTTGCCTCTGTTTTTTGAACCTACTGTTTTTTCTTGAAATAGAGAACATAATGGCCTCTCAATGATGTTAATTCAATGTGAATGCCATTAACTCTACACTCTGGAGTTAACTCCAGAGTCAACTCAAAAAAGAAAAATCTTGATGAATTGTTATACGATTTTTCGGGCTTATTTTTTTTCCAGTTTGGTTTTTTTTTGCCAAGCCAGTAGTTCAAAGACACCAAAAAAGAAAATTTTAGTCTGTAATAAACCAGATAGTTTTTGGTCTTTAGGCTGAGAACTTGTCAACAACAGTAGCTGGAAGGCATGCATAACTATCGTAAAAACCATCGCAATATCCATAAAATATTTTAATGGCTTAGGGAAAGGATGAACAAAGTTCAGGATCATAATCCCCCAAACACAAAGCATAATTGCTCTTCCTAATTGAATAAACATTATTGACTCCAGAATCACATTAAGTACAACTTACGGCCGGCGAATATACAATCTGTATGACACTTGTCCAGCAGTTTTTTCCCGGTGCAATTGCCAACTTGCAGGGACTTCGGTTGCAGCAGATTCAGATTCTGCTTCAACATAGATCCAGCTTTCCTCAGCCAGCCAGCCATTATTTTCCAGTAAGCTGATAGTTTCGCTCAGCATTCCTTGACGGAATGGCGGATCAAGAAAAACCACATCAAAAGGCGTTCCGGCCTGATTGAGATATTGTAGCGTATTGCCTTGCACAACCTGGCCGTTGTCGGCTTGCAATAACGCTAAATTGTCTGATAGCTGTTTTGCGACATGGCGGTCGTATTCAACCAACGTTGCATTATTTGCGTAACGAGATAGTGCTTCAAACCCAAGCGCACCGCTGCCGGAAAAGCAATCCAGACAGCGTGCTCCCTGAATGATTGGCATCAGCCAGTTAAACAGCGTTTCACGAACACGGTCTGTTGTCGGGCGTAACCCTTCACTATTCGGAACAGGTAATTTTCTTCCGCGCCATTTTCCGCCGATGATACGTATTTGCCCCAAAGGTGCGCGCTGTAGTTTTTTATTCATAGTTTAATCAGTTAAGTATTTTCTATCGCCAGAATGCCACTTTCCTTTCTGTCTTCCTTTTTATTGGATGTCACTGGCGAATCAAAAAGCGAGGATCAGGAAAGCCATTGATTAATTTACCATGAAATCCTCAACAGAATATGTGTTGTGGTGTGGTGAAAATGTTAGACTGGATTTTATCATTATTAGAATCTATCCCCATAAGAATTAATGATTCCAAAAAGGGTAAATTAACTTAATGGGATAGATTGTTACATCGCCATAATTAACCGCGAGGAGTGTAGTGGCAAATGGCAAAAGAGAAAAAAAGTGGCTTCTTCTCTTGGTTCGGGCTGGGTCGTCAAGAAAAGAAACAACAAGAAGAACAAATTGAAAAAGAAAAACTGGCCGCAGAAGAAGCCGAACAACAGCGTGTAGCAGAAGCAGTGGCACGCCAAGCGGAAGAAGAAGCCGAACAGCAGCGTTTAGCAGAAGCCGCGGCTCGCCAAGCGGAAGAAGAAGCCGAACAGCAGCGTTTAGCAGAAGCAGCGGCTCGCCAAGCGGAAGAAGAAGCTGAACAGCAGCGTTTAGCAGAAAAAGCGGCACGCCAAGCGAAAGAAGAAGCTGAACAGCAACGTTTAGCAGAAAAAGCGGCACGCCAAGCGGAAGAAGAAGCCGAACAGCAACGTTTAGCAGAAAAAGCGGCACGCCAAGTGGAAGAAGAAGCCGAACAACAGCGTGTAGCAGAAGCAGCGGCTCGCCAAGCGGAAGAAGAAGCCGAGCAACAACGTTTAGCAGAAGAACAAATTTCTGTACCAAAAGAGCAGGAACGCCCGACCAAAGAAGGCTTTTTCGCCCGCCTGAAAAAGAGTTTGGTCAAAACGCGTCAGAATCTGGGCGCGGGGTTTTTTGGGTTATTCCGTGGCAAGAAAATTGATGACGAATTGTTTGAAGAGCTGGAAGAACAATTACTGATTGCTGATGTTGGCGTTGAAACAACCAGCAAAATTATTAAAAGTTTGACTGATCATGCCAGCCACAAAGAGTTGAAAGATGCGGAAGCGTTATACACAAAACTGAAAGAAGAAATGTCAGATATTCTGGCAAAAGTGGATAAACCGCTGGAGGTTGGCGGAAAGTCACCATATGTCATCTTGATGGTGGGGGTAAATGGCGTGGGTAAAACCACGACGATTGGTAAATTGGCGCGCCAATATCAATCTCAGGGGAAATCCGTCATGTTGGCGGCGGGCGACACTTTCCGAGCCGCAGCCGTAGAGCAATTACAGGTTTGGGGTGAACGCAACAAGATCCCGGTAATCGCACAACATACTGGCGCTGATCCTGCTTCTGTTATTTTTGATGCCATTCAATCCGCGAAAGCCAAAGGTGCTGATGTCCTGATCGCAGATACCGCCGGACGCCTACAAAACAAATCTCATCTGATGGAAGAGCTGAAAAAGATCGTGCGGGTAATGAAAAAACTGGACGAAGAGGCTCCGCATGAAATTATGCTGACGCTGGACGCCAGCACAGGACAAAATGCAGTCAGCCAAGCTAAACTATTCCATGAAGCGGTTGGGTTGACGGGGATTTCACTGACCAAATTGGACGGTACTGCGAAAGGCGGTGTTATTTTCGCCATTGCTGACCAGTTTGAAATTCCTATCCGATATATTGGTGTCGGAGAAGGCATTGACGATCTCCGTCCATTTAAGGCTGACGATTTTATAGAGGCTCTTTTTACCCGCGAGGATTAACTATCAATGATTCGCTTTGAACAGGTCAGTAAAGCCTATCTGGGAGGACGGCAGGCGCTGCAAGGGGTGGATTTTCACCTGCTTCCAGGAGAAATGGCATTTTTAACCGGTCATTCGGGAGCGGGTAAAAGTACGCTTCTGAAACTTATCTGCGGTATAGAGCGCCCCAGTGCAGGCCATATCTGGTTTGGGGGACACGATATCAGCCGGTTGAAATCCCGTGAAACTCCGTTTTTGCGCCGCCAGATCGGGATGATTTTTCAGGATCATCATCTGCTATTAGATAGTACCGTATTCGATAATGTCGCAATGCCACTGATTATTTCCGGCGCAAGTACTGAAGATATTCGTCGGCGGGTCTCCGCAGCGTTGGATAAGGTTGGCTTGTTGGACAAAGCGAAAAATTTTCCCATTCAGCTTTCCGGCGGAGAACAGCAGCGCGTTGGCATTGCCCGCGCTGTTGTGAATAAACCGACCGTCCTGCTGGCGGATGAGCCAACGGGAAATTTGGATGGTGAATTATCTGAGGGCATTATGCGCTTGTTTGAAGAATTTAACCGAGTCGGTGTGACGGTTCTGATGGCAACGCATGACACCGCGCTTATCGAGCGGAGAAATTACCGTATCCTGACCTTAAATCAGGGGCGTATGCAAGGAGGACGTCATGGCTAAACCTGTCCGCCATTCAGCAAAAAAAGCGGCTACTGCAGCCTCTCGATCCAAAACCTCTCGCGCCAAATCATTAAAAGGAGGCTGGCGGGTACAGTCGCGTTATGCGTGGAAAAATACGCTGTCAGACATGTTACAACAACCATTAGCAACGTTACTGACGGTGATGGTGATCGCCATTTCCCTGACATTGCCGAGTGTGTTTTATATTGTCTGGAAAAACGTGAATCAGGCAGTAGAACAGTGGTATCCGGTGCCGCAGCTTACGGTTTATCTGGATAAATCACTGAATGATATCAGCGCCGATCAACTCATTAACGAACTGAAAGGCATGGATGGTGTAAAATCGGTCAATTATTTATCCCGTGAAGAAGCTGTCACTGAATTTCGGGCATGGTCTGGTTTCAGCAATGCGTTAGATATGCTGGAAGAGAATCCGCTGCCTGCGGTAGCCATTATTTCGCCTAAGCTGGATTTTCAAAATTCACAGGCGCTGGAAACATTGCGTGACCGCGTTGCAAAGCTGCCGGGTATTGAGGATGTCAGAATGGATGACAGCTGGTTTTCCCGTCTTACAGCACTGGCTGACCTGATTGGCCGAATTGCCGCAGTGATCGGCATTCTGATGATCGTTGCTTTACTGTTGGTCATCGGTAACAGTGTGCGCTTAAGCATTTTCAGCCGCCGCGAAACGATTAATGTCATGAAACTGATTGGGGCAACGGATGGCTTTATCCTGCGTCCTTTCCTGAATGGCGGAGCATTATTGGGCGTTCTGGGCGCAGTTCTTTCGCTGCTGCTTTCGTCCCTGCTGGTTTGGAAACTTGCTAATGTTGTGACTGAAGTCGCCAGCGTCTTTGACACAACCTTCAATCTGCACGGGTTGGGTTGGGATGAATCACTATTACTGGTACTGATTTCGGGTATGATTGGTTGGATTGCGGCATGGTTCGCAACTATTCAGCATTTACGTCGTTTCAGGCCGGAGTAAGGCATATTTCGGTGGACTTCAGGTGAACTTTTAGGCTTAATCAGGGTCGAAGAAATTGTGACTGACTTGTATGTCTGAACATACAGGGCAGACAATTTGAATATGCTCCCCACGGTGGTAAGATCGCTTAATCCTAGTTCGAAAACCACCTAATTAGGTTCTTATTTTGAGAGAATTTGAATGACAAAAAAAATGCAAACTTTCGCATTAGTTCCACAAGGTAGTTTGGACGGATATATTCGTGCCTCCAATGCTTATCCTATGCTCTCCGCTGAGGAAGAGAAGGAACTGGCGGAAAGGCTGCATTACCAGGGAGATCTGGATGCAGCAAAACAGCTAATTCTGTCTCACCTGCGCTTCGTTGTTCATGTTGCTCGCAGTTATGCTGGTTATGGTTTGCCGCAAGCGGATTTAATTCAGGAAGGTAACATCGGCCTGATGAAAGCGGTTCGTCGGTTTAATCCAGAAGTGGGCGTTCGCCTTGTCTCTTTTGCTGTTCACTGGATTAAAGCCGAAATCCATGAATATGTATTGCGTAATTGGCGTATTGTAAAAGTCGCGACAACAAAAGCGCAGCGTAAATTATTCTTCAATTTGCGTAAGGCAAAACAACGTTTAGGCTGGTTCAGTCAGGATGAAGTTGATTTAGTTGCCAAAGAATTAGGTGTCACCAGCAAAGACGTTCTGGAGATGGAATCTCGCTTAACAGCACAGGATATGGCCTTTGATATGTCATCTGATGATGATGAACATGATAGCCCGCCAGCGCCGGTACTGTTCTTGCAGGATAAAGCTTCTGATTTTGCGGATGGCATTGAGGAAGATAACTGGGAAAACCATGCAGCAGATAAACTTACGGTTGCAATGGAAGGGCTGGATGAGCGTAGCCAGGACATTATCCGTTCCCGTTGGCTGGACGATGACAACAAATCCACCTTGCAAGAATTGGCAGATAAATATGGCGTATCAGCTGAACGAGTACGTCAGTTAGAAAAAAACGCCATGAAAAAATTACGGATGGCGATTGAAGCCTAGTGTTAATGGCATGAAGGTCGGCAAATGAAGATTGAAGATAGATAACGGCGTTTCATGCTGAACAACCTGCATAACTAGATTAAAAGGCGATAATTATTTATCGCCTTTTTTATTTTTGCTTTATCAGCCAGCGCCGAGGAAATGAGTATGAAAATCGTGATTGCCCCAGATTCGTTTAAAGAAAACCTAAGTGCTTTGCAGGTAGCCGAAGCGATAGAACAGGGGTTCAGACAAGTTTTCCCACAAGCAGACTATATCAAAATACCGATGGCAGATGGCGGCGAAGGTACTGTGGAATCTATGGTGGCAGTGACGGGCGGAAAACGAATTGCATGCACAGTCACAGATCCGTTAGGGCGACCGGTTGAGGCTTTTTGGGGACTGTTGGGAGATGGCAAAACCGCAATTATTGAAATGGCGGCAGCGTCTGGTTTACCTCTGATACCGTCAGCACAACGTAATCCCCTGATAACAACAACCTATGGCACAGGCGAACTGATCCTGTCTGCACTCGATCATGGCGTACAAAAGCTGATTTTGGGGATAGGCGGCAGTGCAACCAATGATGGTGGCGCAGGCATGATGCAGGCGCTTGGGGCAGATTTATGGGATGGTGATAACCGTATTCTGCCATTTGGTGGCGCAGCATTGATGAGATTGGAAAACCTCGATCTTTCAAAGTTGGATTCGCGCCTCAAGCGGCTGGACATCATCGTCGCTTGTGATGTAAGCAATCCATTGTGTGGTGAGTCAGGTGCATCAGCAGTATTTGGCCCACAAAAAGGGGCGACACCAGAAATGGTTAAGATACTGGATTCAGCCTTACTGCATTATGGCATGAAAATTAAAACCGCCACTGGCCGAAATGTGATTGATGTCGCGGGTGCTGGTGCGGCTGGAGGAATGGGCGCTTCTTTGCTGGGTTGTCTGGGAGCAAAATTGCAGTCAGGCGTTGAAATTGTCATTGATGCCCTGAAGCTGGAAGAAGCAATTCAAGGCGCAGATTTGGTTATCACCGGTGAAGGGCGCATGGATAGCCAGACTATTTATGGTAAGACGCCTGTTGGCGTTGCTCGTATCGCCAAAAAGTTTGGTATCCCTACCATCGCTTTAGTTGGAGAAATGAGCAAAGATTACGCGATTGTTCATCAACATGGATTGGATGCGGTATTTTCTATTGTTCCCGGCGTTTGTACTCTGGCTGATGCTCTGGCTGACAGCGCTGATAATCTGAGAATAACAGCATATAATATTGCATCCGTTTGGCGTATGGCAAGTCATCATAATACCGAGCGATAGATGTGACCAAATAGCATTCTCTAGGGTTGTTCGGCCTGTTTTTTCCGCCAAGCATAGAGTAGTTTTGTTGAGATATTATAAGCCGTAGCAGCTTGCGCGACAGTATAGCCTTTTTCAACAACCAGATTGACGGCATCTTTTTTAAATTTATCAGTAAATTTTCGAGGAGATTTTCGTCTCATAAAGGTACCTCAGTTAGAGTGACCCTCAAGGTGTCCGATTTTAAGAACACCTTGAGATAGATTTCTGACGAGTGTTATGGTTCATTCTAACAACCATTTTTCCCTATAATTGTTTCAGCCATAGGAACATATTGGGTTTCGAGCTTGTTAACAGCCCCTTTCTTATTGTCTTCTTCAAAGCAGTCCAGAAAGAACCATGTAATCGTCGTTTCCAGCTTACGACAGATAGCAACCAAGTGAGTGACATTGATGCGGTTGGTTCCTCTCTCGTAGCGGGAAAGTTGTTGCTGGCTGATGCCAATTTGTTTAGCTAACGTGGTTGCAGTGATCCCAAGTTCTTTTCTTCTATCTTGAATACGTTTCCCGACTAATACATTTACATCTTTCATATCTTATCCTTTTAATAGTAAATCAGTGACTTATGGCGTTATCAAGGAGGGTGCCCTGAAACTTCAAAATGGATCCGTTTTATTTCGCCATTACGCGTAATACAGGAAATACCTTGATGAACTGACTACCGTTGACGGTACGCCTATTGTTACACCTGATTCGCCGTTTTATTTTCTGATATGCGCCTTGTTTTTTTAATGAAGTAACCTTTTTTATTAACATGTTGTAAAAAAACAGAATCTTTTGCGGCAAGACGTATTCTTCCATGATGCAAACTATATTTTTCAATTTCATTATGACCTTGCATTTTACAACGACCTTTCCCTCAACTGAGCAAAACAGCAGCAGCCTTCCCTTCATATATGAGGAATAACAAATAGAGTTTTAACGTTAAATTACCATTTGTTTTGCTTAACAAATTGAATTAAATGCTATTTTTTGCTTGAGAAGTAATCAATTCGATTGTTTTTTATAAACAAATAGCCATTATTTGGAATAGATCGGTATTTCTAGAATTGCTCTTAAAAGATCAAAAACTAGACAAAATAAACCAATTTGTTTAGTAAGTTTTATATCCTGTTTTAAGGTTATTAATGACGATAATTAGGTGTTGTTTGCTGTTTTTTATAGTAATTAAGGTATAAATTGCTTTTTATTTAGATTATATTTAATAACGGTAATGTAGAATGTGCATTGTCAATTTTCTTAAAAAGAGATTAACTATGCTCATAACGAAAAAAATCATATTTTATAATAAATTAAGCTGAATAATTTTTAATATATAATGAAATTTGACTTAAGTATGTTTATATAGCATGATGTCGTACAGTTTGGTTTATTTTGTATTGTTTTCTAACGACTAATTGAATAAAGACAGCATATTCAATCAATAACAAGATTAACTTACTTAAACAATTAATTTTTTCTTATATTATTTTCCCATTGAATCTTCTGTAATTCTTTACAAAACCACCGTTAACACGCACTTTTTAATATAGATTAATCACTGTTTCGATGATTTTTTCATCTTATATTAACTTCCTATGTGTCGGAATGGATTGATTTTTGGTGGGGAATGGGTGAGAAAAGCGCTGTAAAATCCGGGCTTGGTAAAAGAAAGGAGATACCCGTCGTCTTTCAAGTTGCCTCTTTGTTGACTGCGCCCGGTCAGATAGTTATCTATGCTCCCAGGGATGAGACTCACTTGCCGCCGCGATGCAACTCGAAATCCACAATGTATAGAAAATTATAAGGAATAGCAGCGAGAATGTTATTAATAAAAGAGTTCTTCCTATTTAACTCTATTTAAAAATAATATGGATTAGACATTAATCATGTATTCACTGGAAGTTCTTTTTTTATTTCAACCACTGCATAAACTCTTCAATAAATATCTTTTATTACACGCGTACCCCTGACGGTTAAGGAAGCACGGCAGCATCTTCTGGCGGCGGACTCCCTCCCGCTGACGTCCTTTTGTGACGGCTATTCAGGGGGTTGGGTGACGTCCTCTTATGGCGGTGTGCCTCAGCGTTGGTTAGTGGTCAGAAGCGATGCCGCCACGAAGCGTGAAGCGCAGACATTCCAGAAAAATACCCTGAAAGAGACGGAAAAAGAGCAAAAACAGTTCGAAAAACTGGGTAAAAATCGCTTTTCCTGCCGGGAAGATGCCCTGCAATCGCTGCATGATTTTGAATCCCGCTGCCAGTTTACCGGTATCGCCTCGCC
>JAIRVT010000021.1 GCA_031253755.1 Enterobacteriaceae bacterium | reverse complement strand
TGACAGGAGTGTTCCTTATCCCGCGCGGTGCGCGGGATAAGGAAAGATCACTTTAGATACTCTCACTATTATGAAAAAGCATATACAAAGAAAATATATAAAACACATCATGAAAGGTGATTGATATAAATAAAAAATGAGTTGGAAATAGCGGAAATTATTTTTTGTTACGGCGTGTTTTTTTAGTTAAGACGACAAATTGATATAACAAATTTAATTCAACTCTCTGAAAATAAAATAAGCAAATTACGCTTATCTAGAGATTAATCCTTAATCAATTAAATTAATCAATTCTGATAAACATCGCTATTCAATTTTATTCAATTACCTGTTTATCTTTAAGCTCAATAAAATCAAACAACAACAATATTTCACTACGGAAAATTCATTCATCATTATGATTTTTAATGTTATTTTTTGTTTAAATGATGAAAATCCTAATTTGCAAACATTTTTTAACATGAAAGATTGTAAAGTGAGCACTTGATGAGTGAATAGTTATTAAGTAATGGAATTGAAATTTTTATTATTTCTCTTTTTATTGTCTATTTTTATTTATTTTTTATGCATAAATAGTGCATAAATTTAAGATAAAACCATTTTTATAAATTGTGAAAAACATCATAAAGTAAATCCGTTGTGAGCTCATTGTGTTGACTTTGTTAAAGATCAAGGAGATTATGCGATTAATTATCAGTCAAAATGGCAGTAAAGGATAATGAAAGATCAATTTAACAATAGATGAATTATTGATCTGAAAAGTGAATTTAATTGGAAATCAGTAAAAATAAATTAATAGAAAACATTATTAAGTCTATTAATTTAAATATCAGTTTCTATTAAATAAAATTTCTTTATTGCTTTTGTTATTTATTTTTTTGAGGTAAAAACAAATGTCAGGAATAGTTCAGAGAAATTGGTTTGAGCAGTATATGGTTCCTTGTTTTGCGCCAGCACCTTTTATCCCTGTCAAAGCGAAAGGTTCCAGAGTGTGGGATCAGGATGGAAAGGAATACGTTGATTTTGCTGGCGGTATTGCGGTTAATTCCCTCGGACATGCAAATAATGAATTAAAAGAAGCATTGCGTGACCAAATGGAAAACTTCTGGCATATCGGTAATGGTTATACCAACGAACCGGTATTAAAACTGGCAAAAGATTTAGTTGAGAATACTTTTGCTGATAAAGTTTTTTTCTGTAACTCCGGCGCTGAAGCGAATGAAGCGGCGCTGAAAATTGCCAGAAAATATGCGCTGGATAAATTCGGCAGCCATAAAAACGAAATTATCTCCTTTGAAAATTCTTTCCACGGCAGAACGCTATTTACCGTTACTGTCGGCGGGCAGCCTAAGTACTCACAAGATTTTGCTCCACTGCCACAACAAATCCACCATCTCCCCTATAACGATATCGATGCCATCAAAGCCCACATTTCTGACAAAACCTGTGCAGTGATTGTTGAGCCGATTATCGGTGAAGGCGGCGTTATTCCCGCTGATCCTGCGTTCCTGAAAGCGTTGCGTGAATTGTGTGACCAGCATCAGGCGCTGTTGATTTTTGATGAAATCCAAACCGGTATCGGTCGCACAGGTTATCTGTACGCCTATCAGGAAAGCGGTGTTGAACCGGATGTTCTGACCAGTGCCAAAGGGCTGGGCGGTGGTTTTCCTGTCGGCGCGATGCTGGTGAAACAGCACGTTGCCGAGGTTTTCCAGCCGGGCACTCACGGAACCACTTTCGGTGGCAACCCGCTGGCGGCGGCGGTTGCGCATAAAGTCCTGAGTATAGTGAATCAGCCGGAATTTCTGGCAGGGGTGGAAACCCGTCATCAGGAATTTATCAACAGAATGACGGCCCTGAATCAGCAATATCAACTGTTCAGTGCTATTCGTGGTAAGGGCTTACTGCTGGGTGCCGAACTGGATAAAAAATATCAGGGTAAAGCGAAGACACTGACCAATATCGCGGCGGAAGAAGGGCTGATTGCCTTAATTGCCGGGCCGAATGTGTTGCGTTTCGCGCCAGCATTAAATATCGAACAACACGATATCGAAGAAGGCTTTGCTCGGCTGGAGCGCGCGTTCAAGCGATTTGCATCCTGATTGCTGTAGAAAATATTGCTGTAGGAAATATTGCTGTAGGAAATATTGGTATAGGAAAGAGATGTAGCTTTGAGGTGATGTCATGATGCTATTTAGATCCGTTCAACAGAAAGATTTGGGAGATATCCTCGATCTTTCAGCTCGTGCCGGCGTTGGTTTAACGTCGTTACCAAACAATCAGGAGTACCTCGCGTCCCGGATTGCACGCAGTATTGATTCATTTAATGATGTGCGTGGGCGTTCGCAGCAGGGATTTCTGTTTACTCTGGAAGACACGGAACAGCATCGTGTTGTTGGGGTGAGTGGCCTGGAGGTTGCGGTAGGGTTAGAGGAGCCTTTCTACAATTTTCGGGTGCAAAAATCGGTACGTTCATCCCGTGAATTGGGGGTTTACAATAGTTTTGAAACGCTGATTGTCGGGCAGGATCACACCGGATACAGCGAGTTGTGTACCCTGTTCCTTGACCCGACCTATCAGAAAGGGCGCAATGGCGTTTTTCTTTCCAGAAGCCGTCTACTGTTTATTTCGGCTTTCCGCCATCTTTTCCCGAAAACAATTTTTGCGGAAATGCGCGGTGTGGTGGATAAAAAGGGTGAATCGCCGTTCTGGAATGCGCTGGGTAAACACTTTTTTAATGTCCCTTTCGCGCAGGCTGATTATCTGACCGGTATTGGCGCGAAAACGTTTATTGCTGAGTTAATGCCGTTCCATCCTATTTATGTGCCGCTGTTGTCGGAAGAGGCACAACAGGCTATCGGGCAAGTGCATCAGGATACCGCGCCCGCCCGCGCGATTTTAGAAAAAGAAGGTTTTGCCTATAACGATGCGGTGGATATTTTTGATGCCGGTGCCATCTTGCAGGCGGAAATCGATAACCTTCGTACGATCAAGGCAAGCCGGCTGGTGTCGGTCAAAAAATGTGAAAACGTTGCCAGAGATGAAAATGGCCTGCCACATATTGTTTCTAACCTACATTTTCAGGATTTCAAGGCATTGCTACTGAATATCCCTGACCCTGCTGAGAGTGATGAGTTGCGGCTGACTGCCGCAGAAATGGATGCACTTCAGGTGGAAGAGGGAGATTCAGTGCGCTGTGCTGTTCTTTTTTCTGAGGTAACTACGCAATGAGTGATTTACATACAAGCGATCTACACGAAAATAATAAAAATAAGGCAAATTACATCGATGGTGAGTGGATAGCCGGGCAGGGGGAATTAATTGCCAAACATTCTCCGGTGGATCAACAGGTGTTATGGCAGGCAAACAGTGCTTCTGCCGATCAGGTAAATGCTGCCTGTCAAGCGGCTCGCAGGGCATTTCCGGCTTGGGCGAAACGGCCTGTCGAAAAGCGCATCGCCATTATTCAGGCATTTGCTGATTTATTGGCACAGGAAAAAGAAACCCTTGCCCGTGTGATCAGTGAAGAAACCAGTAAACCGTTGTGGGAAACCCGGACAGAAGTTCAATCCATGATAGGGAAGGTGGCGATTTCTATCGAATCATGGCAGCAACGAACAGGCTATTCAGAAACCACGATGCCGGATGGCAAGGCTATCTTGCAGCATCGTCCTCATGGCGTAATGGCGGTTTTCGGCCCTTACAATTTCCCCGGACATTTGCCGAATGGTCATATCATTCCTGCGTTGATCGCCGGTAATACGCTGGTATTTAAGCCCAGTGAACTGACGCCGATCACCGCAGAGAAGACGGTGGAATTGTGGGTCAACGCCGGTTTGCCGGAAGGTGTGCTGAATCTGGTTCAGGGTGGCAGGGAAACCGGTGGTGCGCTGCTGGATAACCGCGACATTGACGGCGTACTGTTCACCGGCAGCGCAAGCACCGGTTTTCATTTCCACCGCATACTGGCAGGCCAGCCGGAAAAAATGCTGGCGCTGGAGATGGGCGGCAATAATGCGCTGATTGCGGATGATTATGACGATCTCGATGCTGCCGTTTACACCATCGTTCAATCAGCGTTTATCTCTGCCGGACAGCGTTGTACCTGTGCCCGCAGATTGCTGGTGAAACGCGGTGAGAAGGGTGATGCGCTGATCGCTCGCTTGGTTGAAGCCGCCGGGCAGATTGTTCCGTCCCATTGGGATGCACAGCCGCAACCGTTTATGGGTGGCGTGATTTCGCTGGCCGCCGCGGAAAACCTGCTGAATGCGCAGTCTCAGTTGCTGGCATTGGGCGGCACGGCATTGCTCACGCTGGCACAGCCTGATCCCCAGTCAACCTTCCTGACGCCCGGCATTATCGATTTGACGGGTGTTAAGCCGATCCCTGACGAAGAATATTTTGGTCCGTTACTGACGTTGCAACGTTATGACACATTTGATGAAGCCATTGCCATCGCCAACGACACGCGATTTGGTCTGGCATCCGGGCTGATTTCACCTGACGAAGCGCTGTTCCGGCGTCTATTAGAAGAAGCCAGAGCCGGAATTGTGAACTGGAATAAACCGTTGACCGGTGCTTCCAGCAAAGCACCTTTTGGCGGCATTGGTGCATCGGGAAATCATCGCCCAAGTGCTTACTATGCGGCGGATTATTGTGCCTGGCCAATGGCTACGCTTGCGACAGATAAACTGGCGCTGCCGGATGCGACCTCGCCGGGGCTGGAATTTTTCCGCGCTTAATTTTTTAAAGGAGCACAAAAGCTATGTCAGGAAAAAGGGCTATGTCAGGATTAGAAGCAAACTTTGACGGTCTGGTAGGCATGACACATCATTATGCCGGGCTGTCGATGGGTAATGAAGCCTCGATGAATCATCGCGGGCAGGAATCGAATCCCCGTAAAGCGGCGCTTCAGGGGTTAACCAAAATGAAAGCGTTGTCGGATATGGGACTGGTGCAGGGGGTTCTACCCCCACAACAAAGGCCCAATCTGCCTGCGTTGCGCCAGCTTGGTTTTACCGGCAGTGATGAACAGGTATTGAGCAAAGCAGCGCGTTATTCACCTTTATTGCTGTCCAACCTCAGCTCGGCTTCGTCGATGTGGACCGCCAATGCCGCGACGGTATCGCCTTCTGCGGACAGTGCCGATCGCCGGGTTCACTTTACGGTGGCTAACCTGAATAACAAATTGCACCGTTCACTGGAAAGTGTCACCACATCCCGTGCGTTGAAAGCGGTTTTTGCTGATGAGAACTGTTTCGCCCATCATGATCCCTTGCCACAACATGCGGACTGGGGCGATGAAGGTGCGGCGAACCATAACCGTTTTTGCGGTGACTATGATGAAGCGGGTGTGCAATTGTTTGTTTATGGCCGCAGCGCTTTGCAGGGTGGAATCGCACCGGCGCGTTATCCTGCGCGGCAGACACTGGAGGCCAGTCAGGCGGTTGCCCGGCTGCACCAGCTTGACGATGCGCAGACGGTTTTTGCCCAGCAGAATCCGCTGGCGATTGATGGCGGTGTGTTCCATAACGATGTGATTTCTGTCAGTAACCAGAATGTTTTTTTCCACCATGAACAGGCGCTCGTGAATCAGCAGGCGGTTCTGGCTGAACTGGAAGAAAAACTGGCGCGTCTGGGGCAGAAATTCATTCCGGTTGAAGTGCCGGCCTCGCAGGTGACGATTGAAGATGCCGTGAGTTCTTATCTTTTCAACAGCCAGTTATTAAGCCAGCCTGATGGCAGCATGATGCTGATTTTGCCGGAAGAATGCCGCCATAATGCGAATGTTTCCGCGTACTTACAGTCGCTGGTCGTGTCCGGCAATTCGCCTATCAAGAAGCTCCATTTCTTTGATTTGCGCGAAAGTATGCGCAATGGTGGCGGGCCTGCCTGCCTGCGGTTGCGGGTTGCGATGCAGGCAAAAGAGCTGGCAGCGGTGAATCCGGCGGTATTAATGACGGCGGAGTTATATCAGCGTTTAACCACATGGGTTGAACGTCATTACCGTGATTCTTTGTATGCTGCTGATCTGGCCGATCCTCAATTGTTAACAGAGGTTTATTCTGCCCTTGATGAGTTAACGCAGATCCTTGAACTCGGCTCTATCTATGAGTTTCAGCGTTAATCAGGAGGCGGAATGGATTTACTTTCTTTATTGCTTGAAAAAAAACTTGAGAACGCGCTCAGTTTTCCGGCGGGATTGACGGCGACATGGCTGGCAGAAGGCGTGTTGCAGCTTATCCCTCAAGAGCCGAAAAGCGATACCTTGATCATCTCTGCCGGAATACACGGGAATGAAACCGCACCGGTGGAGATCCTGCTGCAATTATTGTCGCAACTGGTACAGCACGATCTATTTTTACAACGCGATCTACTTCTACAACACAATCTGCTGCTGATTTTCGGTAACGTGGCTGCCATGTGCGAAAGCAAGCGTTATGTTGATAATGACCTCAATCGTATGTTTGGTGGCCGTTACCGGAATTTTCCGGCCGGAATTGAAACCCAACGTGCGGAAGAGCTGGAGTCTGTGATTGCGCAGTTTTGCCAGACACCGGCTGTGATGGCTTCGACGCGCCGCTGGCATCTTGACCTGCATACGGCGATCAGGGGGTCCTGCCACGAGCAATTTGCGCTGCTGCCTTTCCAGCAGCGTGAATATTCGGCCGACTTTTTGCAATGGCTGGAAGGAAGCGATATTGATGCGCTGGTTTTTCATAAAACGGAAGGCGGAACATTCACCCAATTCACCAGCCAGTATTTCAATATGGATAGCTGCACGATGGAAATCGGCAAGGTTTATCCGTTTGGGCAGAATGACCTGACTAAGTTCAGCAATATCACGGCAGCGTTACAAAAGCTGGTGGCTGGCTCGTTTGATATTCAACGGAAAAAACCTGCCATGAAACGCTATCGTGTTCATGATTCCATTATCAAGCAAGACAATAGTTTCCGGCTGCATATTCCTGAAGATACCAAAAACTTCACCGCACTGCCGGAAGGTTTTGAAATCGCCAGTCAGGAAGCGGCCAGCCATGAAAAAAAATGCTGGAAAATCACCTCTCCTGCAAATTTTATTTTGTTTCCTAATGCCAATGTCGCCATTGGCTTAAGGGCTGGCCTGTTGTTAGAGCAATTGTCTTAAATCGTTTTTCATAACAGAAAAACACTCAAATGCGGAAAACTTCCTCTGTCTCGCGCTGCGGCGTGAGATAAATAGCTTTTCAAAATGATAGGAGTATTCCTTATCCCACGCACCGCGCGGGATAAGGAGCAACCACTGCTGATGCTCTCATTATGATGAAAAAAGTATATAAGGAAGCGCCTGCGATTTTGAAATTTTATTGAGTAATTTCATATAGATATAAATATAGATAGATAAAACCGTGGAGACTAATAATGACAAAGACGGTAAAAACGCCAGCGGAACAATATGCAGGCGCGCAAACACTTCATCGTGGGTTAAGTAAACGCCACATCCAATTAATTGCCATTGGTGGTGCGATTGGCACCGGTCTCTTTATGGGAACGGGAAAAACCATCGCGGTATCAGGCACGTCGATTATTCTGACTTATCTGCTGATCGGCTTTTTTGCCTTTATGGTGATGCGGGCGATGGGTGAATTATTGCTCACTAACCTGAATTACCGCACATTTGCCGATTTTATTGCGGATTATCTGGGCGAAAAAGCCAGTTATTTTTTAGGTTGGACCTATTGGATGAGCTGGGTCGTAAGCTGTATTGCCGATGTTGTCGTCTGTGGCGGCTATATCCAGTATTGGTTTCCTGACATTTCGCTCTGGTTTACCGCCCTGTTTATTTTAGGCCTGATGTGCCTGTGCAACTTTTTCTCCGTCCGGTTATTTGGTGAGACTGAGTTCTGGTTTGCCATGATCAAAGTGGTGGCCATCGTCGCACTGATTATCGTAGGCGCAGGGATGGTGATGATTGGCTGGACTTCACCGAACGGTGTGACGGCATCGGTTCGTCACCTGACAAATCCTGACGTCTTCCTGCCTAACGGCGTATTTGGCTTTTTAGCCGGTTTTCAGATTGCGATTTTCTCGTTTACCGGTATTGAACTGGTGGGAACGGTGACGGCGGAAACCAAAGAGCCGGAGAAAATTTTACCGAAAGCGATCAACAGCATCCCCATTCGCGTCATTATCTTTTATGTCCTTTCGATGATGTGCATTATCGCCGTGACTTCATGGCAGCGTATCTCTCCTGATGTCAGCCCGTTTGTCACACTCTTTGCACTGGCGGGGTTACCGGCAGCGGCGGCAGTGATTAATTTTGTGGCGCTGACTTCAGCAATGTCTTCTGCAAACAGCGGATTATATGCCTGTACCCGAATGTTGTATGGTTTATCCACCGAAAAACTGGCGCATGGCAAATTTAAGCAGCTTTCTGAAAGAAGCTCGATCCCGGTATTCAGCCTGATATTTTCGGTTGTCTGCATGGCAAGTGGCGTGCTGTTGTTGTTTATCGTGCCGAATGTGATGAAACTATTTACCATTGTTTCGACAGTCGCCGCCATTATGGTGATTTATAGCTGGTGCATGATCTTGTTTGCTTATTTGTCCTACCGTAAAAAACGCCCTGATCTGCATAAAGCTTCTATCTATAAAATGCCGATGGGTATTTTAATGACATGGTGTACGCTGATATTTTTTGCTTTTACGGTCGTGATTATGATATTTGATTACGATACGCGGATTGCACTGTATGGCACACCAATCTGGTTTGTGATATTGGAAGTGTTATGGCGGTTGCGGAAAAATCGGCGGTAGCGCAGTTTGCTGAAAAAAACGGCGGTATGATAGAAAAGTACAGTTCGTATTGTTGCTATTATACCTTTCGTTTTTCAGGTTGCCTCTCAGTTGGCTTCTACAACTCGCTCGATCATTTATCTTTGAGTGTGAGGTAAATATGGAACAGTTCGATTTACAATCAAGAGAAAACGTACCTGAAAATGTTCCCATTGGAACGACTAACCGAATAAATCTTCATAGTAGTGTTCAATTGCAATGTCTATATTTTGTGACTAACAGCAGATACGATGTCCCAACTCCAAGATACAGACCTTTCGCAATAAATCCATTAAGCCAGAGAACTCCGTTGGGGCAATTATCAACACGGAACCCGTTAGGAGCAGTTGTTCATCGTAGATTACATATCGTTGGTAATGGAAGTTGCCCAGCAGGGTTAAATGCAAATGACGGATATTTTTCAGGTGGGGGAGGTTATCGAATAAGTATTACACTTACTGCTAGATTTATTAGTAGGTTAATAAGGAGTAATAGCCCTATTCATAGCGTTCGGCTTATAGGTGATTATTCAGAGCCTGAGGATAGGCTCTTTGTAAGAACATTAGCAAGACTGGTAGGAATGAGAGTGTATGCTTCAGAAAGTTATGTGTCTGTGGAATCAATATCGTTATCTGTTAATCAGACTGAACCCAGAGATTATTATTATCTTGCTCATGAAGGAGATTTAACAGAAGGCAGATTTTTTTTCTATGATCCATAGTATTAAAATATTCATAAAAATCGGCCTCAGAGAATCCTCTGAAGCCGATTGGCATTATAAAAAGGTATGCAGGAATTATGCGTTTTCTTGCTGAGTTGCCTGAATTGCGGTCAGGGCAACGGTGTAAACGATGTCATCAACCAGTGCGCCACGGGACAGGTCATTAACCGGTTTACGCATACCTTGCAGCATTGGCCCGATAGAAACCAAGTCAGCAGAACGCTGTACCGCTTTATAGGTGGTGTTACCGGTGTTCAGATCCGGGAAGATGAACACGGTAGCCTGACCTGCAACCGGTGAGTTCGGTGCTTTGGATTTCGCTACGTCTGCCATAATCGCCGCATCGTACTGTAATGGGCCGTCGATGATCAGATCCGGGCGTTTTTCCTGCGCCAGACGAGTCGCTTCGCGCACTTTCTCAACGTCGCTGCCAGCACCAGAGTTGCCGGTGGAGTAAGAGATCATCGCAACGCGCGGTTCGATACCGAATGCTTTCGCTGAATCTGCCGACTGAATGGCGATTTCAGACAGTTGTTCGGCAGTCGGGTCCGGGTTGATTGCGCAGTCACCGTAAACCAAGACTTGCTCTGGCAGCAACATAAAGAAAACAGAAGAAACCAGTGAACTGTTTGGTGCGGTTTTGATCAACTGCAATGGTGGACGAATGGTGTTTGCAGTCGTGTGAACTGCGCCGGAAACCAGACCATCGACTTCGTTTTGTTCCAGCATCAGTGTGCCCAGAACCACGTTGTCTTCCAGTTGCTCGCGGGCAACCACTTCTGTCATACCTTTGCTTTTACGCAGCTCGACCAGACGCGGAACATAGCGCTCACGTACAGAAGCCGGGTTAACCAGCTCAATGCCCGCGCCCAATTCCACACCCTGAGCCGCTGCGACACGGCGGATTTCTTCCGGGTCACCCAGCAGGATACATTCAGCAATACCGCGTTCAGCACAGATAGCCGCTGCTTTCACGGTGCGTGGTTCGTCACCTTCCGGCAGAACGATACGTTTACCTGCCTGACGTGCCAGTTCGGTTAACTGGTAACGGAATGCCGGTGGAGACAGGCGATTCGGGCGCTCAGAAGTGGCAGCCAGAGATTCAATCCAATCGCTGCTGATGTGCTGCGCAACATAGTCTTGCAGTTTTTCGATCCGCTCATGGTCATCAGCCGGCACTTCCAGACTGAAACTTTGCAGGTTCAGTGAGGTCTGCCAGGTGTTGGTCTTCACGGTGAAAACCGGCAGGCCGGTGTTGAATGCACGTTCGCACAGTTCACGGATGGAATCATCGATGGCATAGCCACCAGTCAGCAGAACGGCACCCACTTCAACACCGTTCATCGCTGCCAGACACGCGGTGATCAGCACGTCCGGGCGGTCTGCGGATGTGACCAGCAGGGAACCGGGACGGAAGTATTCCAGCATGTTCGGAATGCTGCGGGCACAGAACGTGACGGATTTGATCCGGCGGCTCTGGATAGCACCTTCATTGATGATGTCGGCTTTCAGGTGTTTTGCCATATCAATCGCACGGGTTGCGATCAGATCGAAATTCCACGGAATGCAGCCGAGAATCGGCAACGGGCTGTTTTTGAATGCAGTTTCTGGATCAACATGCGCCACAGTGGCTTTGTTTGCTTCGTCGAAGATTTCTGACAGATCAGGACGAGTGCGGCCCTGTTCATCCACCGGCGCATTCAGTTTGTTAACAATCACACCGATGATGTTTTTGTTCTTACTGCCACCGTATTCCGCCCGGCTCAATTCAATCTGTTCTTTTAACTGTTCAGGAGAATGAGTGCCCAGCGCTGTAACAAATACGATTTCTGCGTTCAGGGTTTTGGCGATTTCATAGTTCAGGGACTGCGCAAACGGATGTTTACGGGTCGGCACTAAACCTTCGATCAGGATCACTTCCGCATCTTTGGTATTCGCGTGGTAGTGAGCCACGATCTCTTCCATCAGCACATCTTTTTTATTGGTGGCCAGAAGAGATTCCACATAAGCCATTTCCAGAGGCTCAGCAGCGTGAAGGCTGGAGTGAGAACGGATAATGGCTGTGGTTCTGTCTTGAGGACTGTTACCGCGTTGTTGTGCGATAGGTTTGAAAACACTCAGGCGAACGCCTTTTTGCTCCATGGAGCGGATGACACCCAGACTGACACTGGTTAAACCAACACTGGTGCCAGTAGGAATTAGCATGATTATACGGGACACGGAAGCCTCTTTAGCTAATCAACGTGATTTAAGAATAGATAACCGCCAGCATAGCTGATTGCTGGCGGTATAGCCGAGTATACAGCGGTATAACTTACGCAGTCAGGCGTGCTGAATCCTGAGCGATAACCAATTCTTCATTGGTTGGGATCACCAGAGCCGGACGGCTGTTGTCTGTGGTGATCACGCCGTCTTTACCAAAACGGGCAGCAAGGTTGCGCTCGTGATCGTATTCGAAGCCCATCAGCGCGATTTTTTTCAGGGTCAGTTCACGCACCAGCGATGAGTTTTCACCGATGCCACCGGTGAAGATAATGGCATCCAGACGGCCTTCCATCAACGCACCGTAAGCGCCGATGTATTTCGCCAGACGGTGACAGAAAACATCCATTGCACGTTTTGCATCAGCTTTGGTTTCGTAGTTATCTTCAACATAACGGCAGTCGCTGGTGACTTCGGTCAGGCCGAGGAAACCGGATTCTTTGGTCAGCAGCGTATTGATCTGGTCAACGCTCATGCCCATGGCATCGTGCAGATGGAAAATGATCGCCGGGTCGATGTCACCGCTGCGGGTGCCCATTACCAGACCTTCCAGCGGAGTCAGGCCCATAGAGGTGTCAACACATTTGCCGTTAACAATCGCAGAAACCGAACCGCCGTTACCCAGATGGCAGGTGATGACGTTCAGCTCTTCAACCGGTTTGTTCAGCATTTTTGCAGCTTCACGGGAAACGTAGAAGTGGCTGGTGCCGTGTGCGCCGTAGCGACGAATGCCGTGCTCTTTGTACAGATTGTACGGCAGTGCATACAGGTAGGCTTCTTCAGGCATTGTCTGGTGGAATGCGGTATCGAATACAGCCACATTTTTTTCAACCAAATGAGGGAAAGCTTTTTTCGCTTCAGCGATACCGATCAGGTGTGCCGGGTTGTGCAGCGGTGCAAATGGGACAGCAGCTTCGATGCCTTCGATAACTTCGTCAGTAATCACCACAGAAGAGGTGAATTTCTCGCCGCCATGAACGATACGGTGACCGATGGATGAAATTTGAGCGGAAAGTTCTGGTTTTTCAGATAAAATAGTATTAACAATGAAATTCAGTGCTTCACTGTGTGCTGCACCGGCACCTAAGGCAGCTTCATGTTTCGCGCCATCTATTTTCCATTTAATACGGGCTTCAGGCAGGTTGAAACACTCAGACAGACCAGAGAGATATTCTTCACCATTGGCAGGGTCGATGATAGCGAATTTCAGAGAGGAGCTACCGCAGTTAAGAACCAGTACCAGCTTACTTGACATGGAGTTACCTATTATCTTGTATGATCTAATCTTATCTTGAATAAGAAAATGTTAAAAAATGAGGTATTTTGTTTACAAAATAACCCACGGGTGTTGTAAAAAAACTGTTGTAAAAAACTGTTGTAAAAAATCGTGCCGCTAAAAGAACTGTTTTTTGTTTTATTACTGCAACGACATAAAAGTCTGTGTAGGATAGCGTTTACCAGTAATAAAAACAAAATATACCCCTTGTCTTTCCGGTTTAGGTTGAAATTCACAAGGTATATAGTTACTAGCGGTAATACTACAAAAAAGTTTTTATTTTTTGTAGGGATTTTTTAAAAACGACGTCTTTAACTTACTGAGGTTATGATGAATACAGAGCCACCTGTCAACCAAGGTTGGTTTAAGAGAACCCAATTAGGGCAGCAGTATCTGAAAACGTGGCCGTTGGTCAAACAGCTTGCTCCTGTGTTTCCTGAAAACCGCGTTATCAAAGCCACGCGTTTTGGCATTCGCTTTATGCCACCACTGGCGAT
Source organism: Enterobacteriaceae bacterium (assembly GCA_031253755.1). Taxonomy (GTDB): domain Bacteria; phylum Pseudomonadota; class Gammaproteobacteria; order Enterobacterales; family Enterobacteriaceae; genus Xenorhabdus. The sequence continues at coordinate 20,640 of JAIRVT010000021.1, read as the reverse complement.
TTTTACCCTAACTTGGCAAATCGCATTAGGCGGGCAACTTGGGCCATCCATTGCGACAGCGCTGTTTGCCTGTAGCCTGCCATTGCAGGGGCTATGGTGGCTGGGAAAACGCGCTGCGACACCGTTACCGGAAAGCATCTTGAAATGGTTTTACGACATCCGTGAAAAATTTGCTGAAGCCGGGATCGCCATGATGCCCGTAGAACATACACCAACTTACCTGTCACTGGCTGAATTGTTGAAACGCGCTTTCAAACAACTCGATCATTCGTTCCTTGATGATATTTAATATACCCGTCGTCTTTAAAGTTTTAACACATAACTGCATTTAAAGGAGTTGAGCTTGGAACTGAAATGCAAAGGTTTTCTATTTGATTTGGATGGTACGCTTATTGATTCGTTACCTGCTGTTGAGCGGGCATGGAGCAAGTTTGCTGACAAGCTGGGGCTGAACCGTGATGAAGTTCTGGACTATATTCATGGAACGCCAGCGATATTATCAATACGCCATTTTATGCCTGATGCGACGGAAGAAGAGATCGCCAGCACTTTTGCGTGGGTCACGAAAATTGAAACGGAAGATTTGGAAGGCATCGAGGCTTTACCCGGTGCCATTGCTCTGATTGATAAATTGAATGCATTGGAGATCCCTTGGGCCATCGTGACATCAGGCACAAAACCGCTGGCATCTGCTCGTCATCAGGTAGCAGAATTGCCGGAACCTGCACATTGGGTAACCGCTGAATCGGTAAAGCATGGCAAGCCGAATCCTGAACCTTATATGCTGGGAGCGCAAAAACTGGGGTTATTGCCGGAAGAGTGTGTGGTTTTTGAAGATGCCGCAGCCGGAATTCATGCCGGGCTGGATGCTCGCTGTCAGGTTGTTGTCGTCCATGACTCGGTGAATATTCCCCGTCGTGATGAAATTCACCTGACTATCACCAATCTGGAAGATATTGAAATTGCTAAATCTGGCGGTTATGTGACGATTTATACCATGAACGAAGAAGCCTGATTTTGTTGTGGCAGTTTCTGGAAAATAAGAAACTGCCTGCTTATCTTTAATAAGTAAACGTTTTTATCGACTGATTTCATCAAGCGAAAGACTAAAGCTCGGAATAAATTCGGTTATGAAATAATCCATTTCCTGACTACGACGTTTTTCTAATGTTTCTTCCAGCCTGATTTTAGCTTGATAAAATTCAGAATTACCCGCAGATAATTCTTCCAAACATTTTAAATAAGCACATATTGCATCAGCTTGTTTAATAATATTCGTTTCTTCTTCATTATGATATTTATCATCTAAAATAGAACAAAAATCATTTTGTAATTCAATCGGTAACATATCTAATAATTTATGTTGAGCGATTTTTTCTATTTTTTTATATTCATGGGCAATTTGTGGATTGTGATATTTTATTGGCGTCGGTAAATCGCCGGTAATAACCTCACTGACATCATGGTACATTGCTAATATTGCGATCCGTTCGGCTTTAATATTCCCACTAAATTTACGGTTTTTTATTATTGCCAAGGCATGTGCGACAAAAGCGACCTGCAAGCTGTGTTCTGATACGTTTTCTGTGCGCACATTTCGCATGAGAGGCCACCGGTTAATCAACTTCAGACGGGATAAATGGGCGAAAAAATGGCTCATAATCTTCTCTTGCTTTGGGACAATGTGATTATGATTGTGGAAGGAATTTGAGCGAAAGTAAACCAGTTATGGCGGTTGTTTAAAGAGCGGAAGATGTTTAAAGAACGGAAATGAAAAAATCAGCAGATTGCCTTTCATCTTTCAATGTGCAGCATTTGCTGCATCTTGAAGGATGAAAGGCAGGGTTCAATATTTCTTCTGGTTATTTATTGGCGATAATTGCCAATAAAACGGCCAAATTTCTCAATCGCCATTTGCAGATCTGCGGCATGTGGCAGCGTGACAATACGGAAATGGTCAGGCTCCGGCCAGTTAAACGCAGTGCCCTGAACCAGTAACACTTTTTCCTGAAGTAAAAGGTCCAGCACCATTTTCTGGTCATCATAAATATTGAAACGCTTGGTATCAATTTTCGGGAACATATACAGTGCGCCCATTGGTTTCACACAGGAAACACCTGGGATCTGATTAATCAATTCCCAGGCGTAATTGCGTTGTTCATACAGACGCCCACCCGGAAGAATGAATTCACTGATACTCTGATATCCGCCTAATGCAGTCTGGATTGCATGTTGCATCGGAACGTTGGCGCACAGGCGCATGGAAGCCAGCATTTCCAACCCTTCAATATAGCCTTTTGCCTGTGTTTTCGGACCGTTCAGCACCATCCAGCCCTGACGGAAACCCGCAACACGATAGGTTTTTGACAGGCCGTTAAACGTCACGGTGAAAAGATCCGGGGCTAAGGCGGCAATGGAATGATGCTGGGCATCATCGTACAGAATTTTGTCGTAAATTTCGTCAGCAAAAATAATCAGATTATGCTGGCGGGCGACTTCGACTATCTCCAGCAGCAGCTCTTTACTGTACACCGCGCCTGTCGGGTTGTTCGGGTTAATAATGACAATCCCGCGAGTGCGTGGCGTAATTTTACTGCGGATATCCTCTATATCAGGGAACCAGCCCTGTTGCTCATCACAGCGATAATGAACGGTTTTGCCGCTGGAAAGGGAAACGGCGGCAGTCCAGAGAGGGTAATCAGGCGATGGCACCAGCATTTCATCACCGGTGTTGAGCAAGGCTTGCATGGATTGAACAATCAGCTCAGAAACACCGTTACCAATGAAGATATCTTCAACAGTCACATCCAGCATATTTCGGGCCTGATAATGCTGCATAATGGCTTTACGTGCAGAGTACAGCCCTTTGGAATCGGAGTACCCTTGAGCGGTTGGCAGGTTGCGGATAACATCCACTAAAATTTCGTCAGGCGCTTCGAAACCAAAAGGTGCCGGATTGCCAATGTTTAGCTTCAGGATCTTATTCCCTTCCTCTTCAAGCCGTTTAGCTTCTTTGAGTGTATTACCACGAATGTCGTAGCAGACATTATCTAATTTGCTGGATTTATTAATGGAAAACATAGCGCGCCTTAACCTTTCTCTTGGCAAAAGTGGATTTCATCCGGCTGACAAAAAGTGATATCCAATGTACTCCTCTCTGCCAATCTTTTGAAGAGCCCGTAATATCTTTGGTGAAAATGGTTGGTTAAAGGTCAAATGTATGAGGTTGCTATCTAAAAATGTGCATTTTATTGGATAATAATTTCAATTATTCTGATTTGGTTGGATTTTAATACTGGATATTAAGCTGTTTTTAGTTTGGTGATGCTCGGTCTATCAGAGTAAAACGATGTGGTGTGTAATTTTTAATCTAAAAATATAAGACTGTACTGTAGAATAAAATGTCAATAAAAGTAAGATGATTTGTATAATGTATTCTTATAATTTATCTTTGCCGACATAAAATTAATTAAGATTTTTATCCAACCACCGTTGGCTAATGTTTTTGAATTTTTACTTGTAACATTTTTATGACTTTTCGATGAAATATTAATTCATTAAAAATGTTAATATTGTTTAGTTTCGTTAAGTTTTCCCAATTGAGATTATGTTATTCTTTGAAGCAAGTCAGAAAAAGACTATTAGTGCTGGAATAGTACTGGAAATTAGTGATTATATGCGGTAAACACTGGTTTTTACCTCCGCATTAATTCTGAGATTGCATAAATTTTGTTAAGAAAGGAGTAAATAAAACTCATGATGATATGAATAAATGTGAATAGTAAAAAAGTGCGGTAAACCTTTGCCCTCTTTAATAGAGTAGAGTAATGTCAGAATCGGTATTATTTTATTTGATACTGCTGAAGTAAAAACACCAGGTTAATTAGTAATTAAGTAAAATCAAAAAAGTGATGAACATAAAATGATAAATGCAAATCGTCAGATAATAAACCTCGATCTCGATCTGCTAAGAACTTTCGTTGCCGTTGCTGATTTAAATACTTTTGCAGCAGCAGCAGCAGCAGTTTGTAGAACGCAATCGGCTGTCAGCCAGCAAATGCAACGTTTGGAGAACCTTGTGGGGAGAGAGTTATTTGCTCGTCACGGGCGTAATAAGCTCCTTACCGAGCACGGGCTTCAACTTCTTGGGTATGCGCGCCAGATTCTGCGTGCTAATGACGATGCAACTGCATCATTAACGTATAATGATGCGGAAGGTGAATTAAGGATAGGGGCGTCCGATGATACTGTTGATACTCTCCTGCCTTTTTTGTTAAACCGCATTGCTTCCGTCTATCCGCGTATTGCCGTTGACGTACGTATTAAACGTAGTCAGTTTATTGAAAGTATGCTGGATAACCACGAAATTGATTTAGCACTAACCTCAGCAAAAATTCATCATCACCCCAGTACGGTATTGCGCGCTTCACCTGTTTTGTGGCACTGCGCACCAGATTTCCAATTACAGGCGAACGAGCCAGTACCTTTAGTTGTCATGGATGAAACAAATACGTTTCGTCAAATCGCACTAGAAACGCTCGATATGAACGGCATTCCATGGCGTATTGCCTATGAAGCGGCTTCGCTATCTGCTGTTCGTTCTGCGGTCAATGCAGAGGTTGGCATCACCGCCCGTCCTCTGGAAATGCAAAACGCAGATTTAAGAATTTTAGGAGAAAGTGAAGGGTTACCACGTTTACCTGAAATACAATTCTTTTTATACCGAAACAGTAATGAACAGGATGAATCTGTCCTGACTGTTTTTGATGCAATAGAAAATAAGAAAACACCATATACCGTAACATCAGTCGAATCAGATGAAACAGACGATCTCGATGACTCTATGAAATCTGTTGAATCTATAGAAGAATCTTCAGCCGAAAATATAAGCGAATAGTATTATGTGTTTTATAGGCTAATATTTCCATTTTATTTGTGGAAATATTAGCCTATTTCCTAATTGTCATTAATAATTCTTTTAGATTCTCATTCTCGTTTCTGATATTTATCACCGAAATATCCCCTATTAATTTTCTTATCCTTTTCGAATTTTAGTTAAGGCAATGTTCTTTTGTTAACAACTTTTGTTTTATTAATTGATAAAATAAATCTGCCTTGATAGATCATTATGTTATCGCACTTCGATCGTTTCTTTTAGAAACAATCTATTCAGAATTGAATGAATTGTGTCCTGACGTCTAATGTTTTTCAGTAAAACTGTGTGCTCCATCACAAAAATATCCTGATCGCCACAGTGGAAAGACAGGTTTTTCCTGAGATAATGGTGTAGTAAAGTCGAGTTATCGGTTAAACTAGTTAGCATGTGTTGATAGTTTTTTGTTCTACTGACACGTTTTAGCGGTGTATCAGCACAAACTGTTAATTAATGGTTCGTGCTTTGTAAATAAATAAGTAACAATATTTGTCATGATTGACGAAATTGTTGAGAGGAATAAAAACCAAGATGGTCCATGCTATCCGATAAATTGTTTAGCACTGTTTCAGATTTGGTTGTTATCCCTTCCCTTAAATCGATGTGGTACAACACTGCCAGTCAGCACTGTTAGTTTAAATAAAAAAACAGAGCAGAGCCTTGATACCACTTTTGATGAGTAAGCAACGAGTATGTCTACATCTACTGGAGTTTTGGCCCATCACTGGGCATTTGCGATTTTCCTGATAGGTGCTCTTGGTCTGGCTGCATTCATGTTAATGGGTGCATACTTTCTTGGGGGCAGAGCAAAAGGCAGGGCAAAACACGTACCTTATGAATCGGGTATCGATTCGGTTGGTAGCGCCCGCCTGCGTTTATCCGCGAAATTTTATCTGGTTGCGATGTTTTTTGTCATCTTCGACGTTGAAGCCCTGTATTTGTACGCATGGTCAGTCTCTATCAAAGAGAGTGGCTGGCTGGGTTTTGTCGAAGCCAGCATTTTCATTCTGGTGTTATTGGCAGGCCTGGTTTATCTGGCGCGTATCGGGGCACTGAATTGGACTCCCGCACGTTCAAGGCGTCAGGTCAGTAAACCCAGCGCGGATGTTCATACCGCCAATATCAACAATAGTCACATGCAGTAATAGCGAGGCATAAAGATGGATTATACGCTCACCCGCATAGATCCGAACGGTGAGAATGACCGTTATCCCCTGCAAAAACAGGAGATTGTCAGCGATCCTCTAGAACAGCACGTCCACCGTAGTGTCTATATGGGTAAATTAGAACATGCGCTGCATGACATGGTGAATTGGGGAAGAAAAAACTCCCTCTGGCCTTATAACTTCGGCCTTTCCTGTTGTTATGTTGAGATGGTCACCTCATTCACGGCTGTTCACGATGTCGCTCGTTTTGGTGCAGAAGTCCTGCGTGCATCTCCCCGTCAGGCAGATTTTATGGTGATCTCAGGGACATGTTTCGTCAAGATGGCACCAGTAATCCAGCGCTTATACGATCAAATGCTGGAGCCTAAATGGGTCATCTCGATGGGATCTTGTGCCAACTCAGGGGGAATGTACGATATCTATTCAGTCGTTCAGGGCGTTGATAAATTTATCCCTGTCGATGTTTATATTCCGGGTTGCCCACCTCGTCCTGAAGCCTACATGCAGGCGCTGCTGTTATTGCAGGAATCTATTGGTAAAGAGCGTCGCCCATTGTCGTGGGTTGTTGGTGATCAAGGGGTTTACCGCGCAAATATGCAATCAGAAAGAGAACGGAAACGTGGTGAACGTATCGCAGTAACCAACCTGCGTACCCCTGACGAAATTTAAGGCTGTTAACTGTTGTTTTTGGCTATTAGCCATTGAAAGAGCTATCAGCCATTAAAAAAACCAGAGCAATGTCGTAACTCGAAAATGTGTTGCGATCACATTAAACCCTGATCATGTGGTGAAGAATAATGACAGATCAGATAGCGCAAGAAAGCGTGCGACCAGCTTGGGAAACCAGGGATCATACCGATGATCCGGTCGTAAGTGAGCTTAATCGCCAATTTGGCCCTGATGCGTTTACCGTCCAGCCTACCCGTACTGGTATGCCGGTTATCTGGGCCAAAAGGGAACAATTACTGGAAGTATTAACCTTCCTGAAAAAGTTACCCAAACCTTATGTCATGCTGTTTGACTTGCATGGTGTGGATGAGCGTCAACGTTCTCATCGGCAAGGTCTGCCTGCGGCGGACTTTTCGGTGTTTTATCACTTAATTTCCATTGAGCGTAACCGCGACATTATGCTGAAAGTTGCGCTCAATGAAAAAGACCTGAATATCCCGACTATCACATCAATTTTCCCGAATGCGAATTGGTATGAACGTGAAACTTGGGAAATGTTTGGCATTACATTTAATGGCCATCCGAATTTACGGCGTATTCTGATGCCGTCAACTTGGGAAGGGCATCCGCTGCGCAAAGAATATTCTGCCCGTGCCACGGAATTTGACCCCTTCATGTTGACCAAGCAGAAAGAAGATCTGGAAATGGAAGCACTGACTTTCAAACCAGAAGAGTGGGGCATGAAACGCGGCACTGAAAATGAAGATTTCATGTTCCTCAACCTTGGGCCAAACCACCCTTCTGCGCACGGTGCGTTCCGTATTATTCTCCAGCTTGATGGCGAAGAGATTGTTGACTGCGTTCCCGATATCGGCTACCACCACCGTGGTGCGGAAAAAATGGGCGAGCGTCAGTCATGGCACAGTTACATTCCTTATACCGACCGCATTGAGTATCTGGGCGGCTGCGTTAACGAAATGCCTTACGTGCTTGCAGTTGAAAAACTGGCCGGCATTAAGGTACCTGAGCGTGTAGACACGATTCGCGTCATGCTGTCCGAGTTGTTCCGTATCAATAGTCATCTGCTCTATATCAGTACCTTTATTCAGGATACCGGGGCAATGACACCCGTATTCTTCGCCTTTACTGACCGTCAGAAAGTTTACGATGTGGTTGAAGCGATTACCGGATTCCGTATGCACCCGGCTTGGTTCCGCATCGGTGGTGTTGCTCACGACCTGCCACGCGGCTGGGACAAACTATTACGTGAATTGCTGGACTGGCTACCAAAACGCTTAAATTCCTACGTTAAAGCAGCGTTGAAAAACACGGTGCTGAAAGGTCGTTCCGTCGGTGTGGCAGCTTATAACGCCAAACAGGCACTGGATTGGGGCGTGACAGGAGCGGGTCTGCGTGCAACCGGTATTGAATTCGACGTGCGTAAATGGCGTCCGTATTCCGGCTATGAGAACTTTGATTTCGAAGTACCAACCGGCTACAACGGTGACTGTTACGACCGTGTGATGCTGAAAGTGGAAGAGATCCGCCAGAGCCTGCGCATTCTTGAGCAATGTCTGAAACATATGCCGGAAGGCCCGTTCAAAGCCGATCATCCACTGACCACGCCACCACCCAGAGAGCGTACCCTGCAACATATCGAAACCATGATCAACCACTTCCTGCAAGTGTCATGGGGTCCGGTGATGCCTGCCAATGAATCATTCCAGATGATTGAAGCGACGAAAGGGATCAACAGTTACTACCTGACCAGTGACGGCAGCACCATGAGCTACCGCACCCGTATCCGTACACCGAGTTTTGCGCATTTGCAGCAGATCCCCTCGGTGATTCGCGGCAGTCTGGTTTCTGACCTGATCGTTTATCTGGGAAGTATCGATTTTGTTATGTCTGATGTGGATCGCTAACGATGCAAAGTGAATTTAACGCAAACAAGCAAGCACGCCTTGATGTGGTTAACGTAACGGACGCTCAGACACCTGCTGAGTTCATGTTAAGTGCCGTGGAACGTGATGCCATCGAGCATGAAAAACACCATTACGAAGATCCGCGTGCAGCGTCAATCGAAGCACTGAAAATTGTGCAAAAACAGCGTGGTTGGGTGCCGGATGGGGCGATTTTCGCTATCGCTGACGTTTTAGGCATTCCTGCCAGTGATGTGGAAGGTGTGGCGACATTTTACAGCCAGATTTACCGCCAGCCTGTAGGGCGTCACATCATCCGTTATTGTGACAGTGTTGTCTGTCATATCACCGGCTATCAGGGAATTCAGGCGGCAATCGAAAAACACCTGAGCATTCGTCCGGGCCAGACCACGGCAGACGGGCGTTTCACGCTACTGCCGACTTGTTGTCTGGGCAACTGTGACAAGGGGCCAACCATGATGATTGACGAAGATACCCACAGTTATGTGAAACCCGAAGAAATTGAAAAATTGCTGGAGCAGTATCAATGACAACGCATTCAGGAGTGAAAGATATTATCCGCACAGCGGAAACTCATCCCCTGACATGGCGGTTGCGTGATGACCAACAACCTGTTTGGCTGGATGAATATCGCAGTAAGAATGGTTACAAGGGAGCCGAAAAAGCGCTGAGAGGCATGGCTTCTGAAGAAATCACCGCACTGGTGAAAGACGCTGGCCTGAAAGGGCGCGGCGGCGCGGGTTTTTCCACTGGTCTGAAGTGGAGCCTGATGCCGAAAGATGACAGCATGAATATCCGCTATTTGCTGTGCAATGCTGATGAAATGGAGCCGGGCACTTATAAAGACCGGTTGCTGATGGAGCAATTGCCACATTTACTGGTGGAAGGCATGTTGATCAGTGCTTTTGCGCTGAAAGCCTACCGTGGCTACATCTTCCTGCGTGGTGAATATATTGAAGCCGCAGTGCATCTTCGCAGAGCAATCGAAGAGGCAAAAGCGGCGGGTTTGCTTGGCAAAAACATTCTGGGCAGTGGCTTTGATTTTGAACTGTTTGTTCATACCGGCGCAGGGCGTTATATCTGTGGTGAAGAAACCGCACTGATTAACTCCCTTGAAGGGCGCCGTGCCAACCCGCGTTCCAAACCACCATTCCCGGCATCGGCAGGTGTTTGGGGAAAACCGACCTGCGTCAATAACGTAGAAACCCTGTGTAATGTTCCGGCCATTCTTGAACATGGCAAAGAGTGGTATATCGGCTTAAGTGAAGGCAAAAGTAAAGATGCCGGCACCAAACTGATGGGCTTCTCCGGTCGGGTCAAAAATCCGGGTGTCTGGGAGTTGCCGTTTGGCACGACAGCCCGCGAAATTCTTGAAGATTATGCTGGTGGTATGCGCGATGGGCTGAAATTCAAAGCGTGGCAGCCGGGTGGTGCAGGAACCGATTTCCTGACAGCTGACCACCTTGATCTGCCTATGGATTTCGAGCATATCGGCAAAGCGGGCAGCCGCTTGGGAACTGCGCTTGCGATGGCCGTTGATCATGAAATCAACATGGTTTCTCTGACCCGTAATCTGGAAGAATTTTTTGCCCGTGAATCCTGCGGCTGGTGTACACCGTGCCGTGATGGTTTGCCTTGGAGTGTCAAAATTCTCCGCGCGATTGAAGAGGGGAAAGGGCAGCCCGGTGATATCGAAACGTTGGAACAGCTCTGTCGCTCTCTTGGTCCCGGTAAAACATTCTGTGCCCATGCACCCGGTGCCGTAGAACCTTTGCAGAGTGCGATTAAATATTTCCGGGAAGAATTCGAAGCGGGAATTGTCACCAAAGATTACGGAAACACCCGTCTGATTACGGGAATTCAGCCAAACCTGCTTAAGCAGCGCTGGTAAAACTGACATTTGTTCAACGCCTGCTATGGCAGGCCATTGGGAAGCATGCTGACTATGGCTACGATACATGTAGACGGCAAAGATTATGACGTAAACGGGGCTGATAACCTGTTACAAGCCTGCCTCTCACTGGGGCTTGATATACCTTATTTTTGCTGGCATCCAGCGCTGGGAAGCGTTGGTGCTTGCCGCCAGTGCGCGGTCAAGCAATATCAGAACGCGGAAGATACACGTGGTCGTCTGGTGATGTCCTGTATGACACCCGCTTCAGATGGCACTTATATCTCCATTGATGATGAAGAAGCCAAACAGTTCCGCGCAAGTGTTGTGGAATGGTTAATGACCAACCATCCGCATGACTGTCCTGTTTGTGAAGAGGGCGGTAACTGCCACTTGCAGGATATGACGGTCATGACGGGGCACTCATTCCGTAAATACCGTTTCACCAAACGCACTCATAAAAATCAGGAACTGGGCCCTTTCATTTCACATGAAATGAACCGCTGTATCGCCTGTTACCGCTGTGTCCGCTACTACAAAGATTATGCGGATGGCACGGATTTCGGCGTTTATGGTGCGCATGACAACGTTTATTTTGGGCGTCCTGTCGAGGGAACACTGGAAAGTGAATTTTCCGGTAACTTAGTCGAAATTTGTCCGACGGGCGTATTTACCGACAAAACCCACTCAGAGCGCTATAACCGTAAATGGGATATGCAGTTTGCACCGAGTATCTGCCAGCAATGCAGTATCGGCTGTAATACCAGCCCCGGTGAACGTTACGGTGAATTACGTCGGATCGAAAACCGTTATAACGGTACGGTTAACCACTATTTCATGTGTGACCGTGGCCGTTTTGGCTATGGTTATGTTAACCGTGATGATCGTCCTAGCCAGCCACAACAGCTACGTGGTGATCAGTGGATTTCACTGAATGCTGAACAGGTGATGCAGGGCGGGGCGGATATTCTGCGTCAGGGGAAAAATGTTATCGGTATCGGTTCACCGCGCGCCAGTATCGAAAGTAACTTTGCACTGCGTGAATTGGTTGGTGCAAATAACTTTTACAGCGGCATTGCAGCGGAAGAACAGCACCGGCTCAATATGATGCTGGAGATTCTGCAACAGGGCGGTGTATATACTCCATCCTTGCGTGAAATTGAAGATTACGATGCCGTATTAGTATTGGGTGAAGATCTGACCCAAACCGCAGCCCGTATGGCATTGTCAGTACGTCAGGCCGTTAAGGGCAAAGCGCGTGAGATGGCGGCAGCCCAGAAAGTGGCAGACTGGCAGATCGCGGCGGTGATGAACATTGGCCAGCACGCCAAGTATCCGCTGTTTTTGACCAGCGTTGATGAAACCCGTCTGGATGATGTTGCTGCATGGAGTTACCGTGCACCGGTGGATGATCAGGCACGTTTCGGCTTTGCCATCGCCCATGCACTGAATAACATCGCCCCTGCGGTTAATGACCTGCCGGATGAACTGAAAGCGAAAGTCGAGCTGGTCGCTCAAGTGCTGCGCGAAGCGAAAAAACCATTGATTATCAGTGGCAGCAACGCGGGCAGCGATACGCTGATTCAGGCGGCGGCGAATATTGCTTGGGCGCTGAAAGATAACCGGGCGGATGTTGGCCTTTCCTATGTCGCTGCGTATGCGAATAGTCTTGGTTTGGCGATGATGGAAGCACAACCACTGGATGTGGCTTTACAGCGTATTGCCAAAGGCGATTCAGATACGGCTATCGTGATGGAAAATGACCTCTATCGTCATGCACCAGCCGATAAAATTGACAGTGCACTGGATAGCCTGAAAAACCTGATTGTGGTTGACCATCAGCGCACCGCTATTATGGATAAAGCTCATCTTATCCTGTCCGCGTCCAGCTTTGCGGAAAGCGACGGTACTCTGGTCAATCAGGAAGGCCGCGCTCAACGCTATTTCCAAGTATATGAACCGGCATTTTACGACAAATCCGTTGTTATGCTGGAAAGCTGGCGTTGGATGCACTCACTGTACACCACTTACACTCAATGCCAGACAGACTGGACTCAGCTTGATCATGTGATTGAGGCCTGCGTCAAAGCGATGCCACAATTCAAGGGTATCGTCAATGCGGCACCGGATGCCACATTCCGTATCCGTGGTCAGAAATTGGCGCGTTCACCGCATCGTTACAGCGGGCGTACTGCAATGCTGGCAAATGTCAGCGTGCATGAACAGCGTCAGCCGCAGGATATCGATACGGCATTTGCTTTCTCAATGGAAGGTAACAACAGTCCATTTGCTGAACGTCAACAAATCCCATTTGCATGGGCACCGGGTTGGAACTCACCACAGGCATGGAACAAATTTCAGGCAGAAGTGGGGGGCAAACTGCGTTTCGGTGATCCCGGCGTGCGTCTGATCGAAGCCGTGGACGGCGGTCTGAACTATTTTGACAGCATTCCGGCAGCCTTTACTGCACAGAAAAATGAGTGGTCTATCGCACCTTATTTCCACCTGTTCGGCAGCGATGAATTATCCCAGCGAGCTGAGGTCATTCAAGAGCGGATGCCTGAGCTGTACGTCATGATGAATCATCAGGATGCTGAACAGCTGAATGTGAAAGAAGGTGCCATGATGGCATTTGAATGTGCGGGGCAACAATTACGTTTGAGCGTGCGCCTGAGTGGTCATCTTGCTCAGGGCCAGATTGGTCTGCCGATGGGTATGCCGGGCATTCCACCGGTTCTGGCGGGTAAACCAGTCAATAACTTGCGGGAGGTTGCATAATGAGTTGGATTACTCCCGAATTAATTGAAATCCTGCTTTCCGTGCTGAAAGCGATTATCATCTTGCTGGTGGTGGTTGTCTGCGGAGCGCTCATGAGTTTTGGTGAGCGCCGGATATTGGGCCTGTTCCAGAACCGTTACGGGCCAAACCGTGTCGGCTGGGGCGGTTCATTACAGATTGCCGCTGACATGATCAAAATGTTCTTCAAAGAAGACTGGGCACCGCGTTTCGCTGACCGGATGATCTTTACACTGGCGCCTATTGTCGGGTTCTGTGCTCTGTTGCTGGCTTTTGCTATTGTGCCGGTCAGCTCAACATGGGCAGTATCGGATCTGAACATTGGCATCCTGTTCTTCATGATGATGGCGGGTCTGGCTGTTTATGCCGTGTTGTTTGCCGGTTGGTCGAGCAACAACAAATACGCCTTATTAGGTGCGATGCGTGCATCTGCCCAGACGTTGAGCTATGAAGTGTTTCTCGGTCTGTCCATGATGGGCGTCGTCGCGCAGGCCGGCTCTTTCAACATGACAGATATCGTGAATTCACAGGAACATCTGTGGAACGTTATTCCTCAGTTCTTTGGCTTCCTGACCTTTGCTATCGCGGGTGTTGCGGTATGTCACCGTCATCCGTTTGACCAGCCGGAAGCAGAGCAGGAACTGGCAGATGGTTATCACATCGAATATTCCGGTATGAAATTCGGTATGTTCTTTGTGGGTGAATATATCGGTATCGTGACCGTATCCGCTTTAATCGTCACACTGTTCTTTGGTGGCTGGCATGGGCCTTTCCTGCCTTCATTCGTCTGGTTTGCGCTGAAAACGGCATTTTTCATGATGATGTTCATCCTGATCCGTGCTTCGTTGCCGCGTCCCCGTTATGACCAAGTGATGTCCTTCGGCTGGAAGATTTGTCTGCCATTAACTTTACTCAACTTGCTGGCGACTGCCGCAGTGATTTTATACAACGCTCAATGAAGGGGTGATTGAACCATGACATTAAAAGAGTTATTGGTCGGTTTTGGCACCCAGGTACGCAGTATTTGGATGATAGGGCTTCACGCCTTCCATAAACGCGAAACAAAAATGTACCCGGAAGAACCGGTTTATTTGCCACCCCGTTACCGTGGACGCATTGTTCTGACGCGTGATCCTGATGGAGAAGAGCGTTGTGTTGCCTGTAACCTGTGTGCGGCAGTCTGTCCGGTGGGATGTATTTCGCTGCAAAAAGCCGAACACAAAGATGGCCGTTGGTATCCGGAGTTTTTCCGCGTCAACTTTTCCCGTTGCATTTTCTGTGGGCTGTGCGAGGAAGCGTGTCCGACGACCGCTATCCAGCTGACGCCGGATTTTGAACTGGGGGAATTTAAACGTCAGGATCTGGTGTATGAAAAAGAAGATCTGCTGATTTCCGGGCCGGGTAAATACCCTGATTATAACTTTTACCGCAAGACAGGTATGGCGATTGATGGCAAAGATAAAGGTGATGCCGACAATGAAGCCAAACCTATCGATGTGAAAAGCCTGTTGCCATAAGGAGCGATATTCATGGAATTTGCATTTTATATCGCAGGGCTGGTTGCCATCCTTGCCACTCTCAGGGTTATAACGCACACCAATCCGATCCATGCGTTGTTGTACCTGATTATTTCCCTGCTGGCACTTTCAGTCGTGTTCTTTTCGTTGGGTGCTTACCTTGCCGGGGCGCTGGAAATCATCGTTTATGCCGGGGCGATCATGGTGTTGTTCGTCTTCGTCGTGATGATGCTGAATCTCGGCAAATCGGTTGTTGAACAGGAAAGAGGGTGGCTGAATCCGGGTGCATGGATTGGTCCATCCATCCTTTCAGTCATCCTGCTGATAGTGTTGATTTTTGCCATCCATAGTATTCCAGAGGTGACAATCAGCGGTGGCGTTGTCAGTGCCAAAGAAGTCGGTATCAGCCTGTTCGGGCCGTATGTGCTGGTCGTAGAACTGGCATCCTTATTATTACTGGCAGGGCTGGTGGTGGCTTATCATGTGGGTCGTGAAAACCGTCAGGGTGAAGTGATCAGTAATCGCGTGGAGGAGCAATAATAATGATACCTTTGGAACACGGGTTAATTCTGGCAGCTATTTTATTTACGCTGGGTTTTGCCTGCCTGATTATCCGTCGCAATCTGTTATTTATGCTGATTGGTCTGGAAATTATGATCAATGCCTCAGCACTGGCATTTATTGTTGCCGGCAGTTCTCACCTTCAGCCTGATGGGCAGGTGATGTACATTCTGGCTATCAGTCTGGCAGCAGCCGAGGCGAGTGTCGGTCTGGCACTGTTATTACAGTTGCACCGTCGTCGCCAGAACCTGAATATTGATACAGTCAGTGAGATGCGCGGATGAACTTACTCTATTTAACAATTCTGTTGCCACTGCTAGGGTTTCTGCTGTTGGCATTCTCCCGTGGTCGCTGGTCTGAAAATCTGTCAGCAACCGTCGGCATTGGTTCTGTCGGTTTGGCAGCGTTGGTTACGCTTTGGGCCGGAATAGACTTTCTTTCCTATCATGATGGCGGTTATTTCGTTTACACCCAGACATTATGGAACTGGATGGATGCAGGCGATTTCAATATTCCGGTCACTCTGGTACTGGATGGCCTGTCATTGACCATGTTGAGTGTGGTAACAGGCGTTGGTTTCCTGATCCACGTTTATGCTTCATGGTACATGCGCGGAGAAGAGGGCTACTCTCGTTTCTTCGCCTACACCAACCTGTTTATCGCCAGCATGGTCGTTCTGGTTCTGGCAGATAACATGCTGCTGATGTACCTCGGCTGGGAAGGAGTAGGGCTGTGTAGTTACCTGTTGATTGGTTTCTACTACAAAACTCCGGCCAATGGCGCAGCCGCGATGAAAGCTTTTATCGTGACGCGTGTGGGGGATGTGTTCCTCGCTATCGGTATGTTTATCCTTTACGACCAGCTTGGCACGTTGAGCTTCCGTGAACTGGCTGTTCTGGCTCCGCAACATATTGAAGCAGGTTCTAGCGCTATCACATGGGCAACTCTGATGATTCTGGGCGGCGCAGTGGGTAAATCAGCACAGTTGCCACTGCAAACGTGGTTGGCGGATGCGATGGCAGGCCCGACACCGGTTTCTGCCCTGATCCACGCCGCAACAATGGTTACTGCCGGTGTTTACCTGATCGCCCGCAGCCATGCTTTGTTTCTGATGGCACCTGACATTCTGCATTTGGTGGGCATTGTTGGTGCAGTGACGCTATTGCTGGCAGGCTTTGCAGCACTGGTGCAGACCGATATCAAACGCGTACTGGCATACTCCACCATGAGCCAGATCGGTTACATGTTTCTGGCACTGGGCGTACAGGCGTGGGATGCCGCAATTTTCCATTTGATGACCCATGCGTTCTTTAAGGCGCTGCTGTTCCTGGCTTCCGGTTCAGTGATTCTGGCTTGCCACCATGAGCAGAACATTTTCAAAATGGGCGGATTAAGAAAACACATTCCGTTCGTGTATCTCTGCTTTCTGGTCGGGGGTTCAGCGTTGTCAGCCCTGCCGCTGCTGACCGCAGGCTTCTTCAGTAAAGATGAAATCCTGTGGGGCGCACTGGCAAATGGGCATATGAACCTGATGCTGGCGGGTCTGGTTGGGGCACTGATGACCTCACTGTATACCTTCCGTATGATCTTTATCGTATTCCACGGAAAAGAAAATACCAAAGCACATGCAGTTAAAGGCATTACTCATACCCTGCCATTGGCGGTACTGTTAGTGCTGTCCACATTTGTTGGTGCGTTGATTAAGCAACCGCTGGCGAATGTCCTGCCAGATGGTGTTGCACATGGGCATAATAAGATGACACTGGAAATTGTGTCCGGTGTGGTTGCTGTGCTGGGTATTTTGCTGGCCGCAGCGTTGTACCTTGGCAAACGCAGTCTGGTGAATGCGGTAGCCAACAGTGCTCCGGGGCGCTTTTTCTCAACATGGTGGTTTCATGCGTGGGGATTCGATGCTCTGTATGACTGGGTATTGGTAAAACCGTATAAAGGTATAACGCATCTGCTGCGACATGATCCTCTGAACTCATTGATGAACATCCCTGCCATTTTGTCACGTTGGGGCAATAAAGGGTTGGCCTTGGGTCAGAATGGACAAGTCCGTTGGTACGCTGCCTCTATGGGGTTGGGTGCAGTGCTGGTTTTAGCTCTGCTGCTTTTGGTTTAATTAAGGGACACATTGCGCCATGCTATTACCTTGGCTAATTCTTCTGCCCTTCATCGGAGGCCTGCTGTGTTGGCAGGCAGAACGCTTCGGCACACGTATGCCGCGTTGGATAGCGCTTCTGGCGATGGGGCTGACTCTGCTGCTTTCACTGCACCTTTGGTTGCAGGGCGGTTATTCGCTGATCAACCCACAAGGCATTCCAGACTGGCAATCGGAGTTCCAGATGTCGTGGATACCACGCTTTGGCATCTCCATTCATCTGGCTCTCGATGGTCTGTCATTGTTGATGGTGGTTCTGACTGCACTATTGGGCTTAATGGCAATCCTCTGTTCGTGGAATGAAAACCAGCCATATCAGGGCTTTTTCCACCTGAACCTGCTGTGGATTCTCGGCGGTGTGATGGGGGTTTTCCTTGCGATAGACCTGTTCTTGTTCTTCTTCTTCTGGGAAGTGATGCTGGTACCGATGTACTTCTTGATTGCCCTGTGGGGTCACAGAGGTTCACAAGGTAAAACCCGTATTACGGCAGCGACAAAATTCTTCATTTATACCCAGGCCAGTGGTCTGGTGATGCTGATTTCGATTCTGGCACTGGCTTTCATTCACCACGATGCAACCGGTGTCTGGTCTTTCGACTATGCCGATTTGCTGAATACCCCGATGTCGCATACTGTGCAATATCTGCTGATGCTGGGCTTCTTTATCGCCTTTGCGGTGAAAATGCCGGTTGTGCCTTTGCACGGCTGGTTGCCGGATGCACACAGTCAGGCTCCGACTGCGGGTTCTGTTGACCTCGCCGGGATTTTGCTGAAAACCGCAGCATATGGCCTGTTGCGTTTCAGCCTGCCGCTGTTCCCACAAGCGTCTGCGGAATTTGCCCCTATCGCAATGTGGCTGGGTATCGTCGGGATTTTCTACGGCGCATGGATGGCGTTCAGCCAGACTGACATCAAGCGCCTGATTGCCTATACCAGTGTTTCGCACATGGGTTTTGTTCTGATTGCGATTTATACCGGCAGCCAACTGGCTTATCAGGGTGCGGTGATCCAAATGATTGCGCATGGTCTGTCAGCAGCGGGTCTGTTCATTCTGTGCGGCCAGCTGTACGAGCGCCTGCATACCCGTGATATGAGTCAGATGGGCGGTTTGTGGGGAAGAATCCAACTGTTGCCGGGCATATCGCTGTTCTTTGCCGTTGCAACATTGGGTATGCCGGGAACCGGTAACTTTGTCGGTGAATTTATGATCCTGTTCGGCAGTTTCAGCAAATTCACACTGATTACGACAATCTCTGTATTTGGTCTGGTTTTTGCCTCCGTCTATGCACTGTATCTGATGCAAAAGGCTTATTACGGCACGCCGAAATCGGATGAACCATTACCGAAGATGGATGGGCGCGAAATCTCTATTTTGCTGTTGCTGGTTGTATTGCTGGTGATTCTCGGTTTTTACCCGCAACCGGTGCTTGATACTTCTGCTGCGGCAATGAGCAACATCCAGAACTGGTATTCAGCTTCACTTTTAACTACAAGGCCGTAATTCGCCATGACAATAACTTCTGAACAATTGATCGCACTGTTGCCGCTATTGATCGTCGGATTGACGGTGGTGGTTGTGATGCTGTCCATTGCATGGCGACGCGATCATTTCACTAATGTCGCCCTGACGGTGATTGGTTTGAATCTGGCTCTGCTTTCCCTCTTTTCTGTCGGGGATTTGGAGCCAATGGATGTGACTCCACTGCTTCATGTGGATCGCTTTGCAATGTTCTATACTGCGCTGGTGCTGGTTGCGAGCCTTGCAACAACGACATTCGCCTACTCATGGTTGGAAAATTATCCCGATAACAAAGAAGAGTTCTATTTGCTGGTGCTGATTGCGACGGTCGGCGGCATTCTGCTCTCTGCTGCCAACCATATGGCATCCCTGTTTATCGGTATTGAATTGCTGACTCTGCCGCTGTTTGGCCTGATTGGTTACGCATTCCGCCAGAAACGTTCACTGGAAGCGAGTATCAAATATATGCTGCTGTCTGCGGCAGCCTCTTCGTTCCTGCTGTTCGGTATTGCGCTGTTGTACGCGGAATCGGGTGATTTGTCTTTTACAGCACTGGGTCAAAGCCTGAGCGACAGCAAGCTCCATGAGCCGTTAGTGATGGCCGGATTAGGCATGATGATTGTGGGATTGGGCTTTAAACTGTCCCTCGTACCTTTCCAACTCTGGACACCGGATGTGTATCAGGGCGCGCCAGCACCGGTATCCACCTTTCTGGCAACCGCGAGCAAAGTAGCGATTTTCGCTGTCGTGATGCGTTTGTTTGTTGCGGCACCGGTCACTGACAGCGAAACCTTGCGCATTGTGTTAACCGTCATTGCCATTGCTTCGATTCTGTTCGGTAACCTGATGGCACTGACGCAGAGCAATATCAAACGTCTGCTTGGTTACTCATCCATTGCACATTTGGGTTACTTGCTGATGGTCTTGATTGCCATCAAAGACCACACGTTGGCAGAAGAAACCGCTGGCCTTTATCTGGCGGGTTACCTGCTTGCCAGCATTGGTGCGTTTGGCGTCGTCAGCCTGATGTCCAGCCCGTACCGAGGCCCGGATGCCGAATCCCTGTTCTCTTATCGCGGCTTGTTCTGGCATAAACCGATTCTGTCAGCCGTCATGACCATCATGATGCTGTCACTGGCGGGTATCCCACTGACATTCGGTTTCATCGGCAAATTCTATGTGATTGCAACCGGTGTTGAAGCCCAACTGTGGTGGCTGACCGGCACGGTGGTTTTGGGTAGTGCGATTGGTCTTTACTACTACCTGCGTGTGATGGTGAGTCTGTACCTGCCAGCGCCAAAAGCACTGAACCGCGATACCCCAAGCGACTGGGCAAAAACCTCCGGCGGTATCGTTGTGTTGCTGACTGCGTTACTGGTACTGCTGCTCGGTGTCTGGCCTCAGCCTCTGATTGATATTGTCCAGCAGGCCAGAAGTTTTATGTAAGGTTTGATATCAAGCGATAAGTAGCAAAAAATAAA
>JAIRVT010000098.1 GCA_031253755.1 Enterobacteriaceae bacterium | reverse complement strand
TAAGAATATAAGAATATAAGAATATAAGAATATAAGAATATAAGAATATAAGAATATAAGAATATAAGAATATAAGAATATAAGAATATAAGAATATAAGAATATAAGAATATAAGAAGAATAGAGGAATAGAGGAATATAAGTCACATTAAATAAAATATTAAACAGAAAAAACCGTCATTAAATATTCTTAGATCAAAAAATATTAATAACGGTTTAATTTGGGTTTAATTGGATAAATCAGATTTTATAAATTGCTTATTATCTAATACCTTGGTTGCCTCGGTATTGAGTATATTGACCAGCAGAATAGAACGTTTCTCTCCATCAGGTTCTTTATAAATCGCCTGTAGACCTTTGAAAATACCCTCAGTTATCAATACAGTATCACCAGAAACAGGGATTTCTGGGGCGATAAATTCTTGTTCCGTTACATTCACCAATTCATCAATAACCGGTTGTGGAACGATGGCCGGAAGCATACCGAAACGGATAAAATGATTGACGCCTCGTGTTGAATTGATTGTGGTGGTGTGAATAACCTCTGGGTCGAAGTTCACAAAAAGATAGTTAGGAAAAAGAGGCTCAGTGACGGTTGTTCTTTTGCCCCGGACCATTTTTTCAATTTTGGCTGTAGGTGCCAGACAAGCAACATTCTGCCTCTCCAGATTTTCTATCGCCCGGAAGACTTGCCCACGTTTACAGTAAAGAAGATACCAATTTCCCATAAGATTCGACTCCATTACACAATTCGCTAAGCATAACAAAACCGGGATACATGTATCATCCAGAAAATTAAGTATAGTAAGGCAAATATATTGCAATCCTCAACAAAGTGAATATATATTTATTATATAAATCATCATGTTATTGACGTAAGCGTTTATCAGCAGCAAAAATCAATTTTCAGGCCACCTGTTTGAGGCATAAGCGTAGAAGAAAACAGCAGTTCGCTGTATTTGAGCAATCAACCCTGCAAGATCACAACAAATTCATTGATTTTAAGTAAATTATGGGTTTACCTTGTAACCTTTATGGGAGCGCTTATAATGTCTTTCCCTCCTTGAAAATCGGCACAATTGAATAATATGAAATACCGTGATCTAAGAGACTTTCTTTCTTTATTGGAACAATCTGGTGAATTAAAACGTATCCGTATGGAAGTCGATCCTTATCTGGAAATGACAGAGATTGCGGATCGTACTCTGCGTGCCGGTGGCCCTGCTTTGTTGTTTGAAAACCCCAAAGGATATTCAATGCCGGTTTTGTGTAATCTGTTTGGGACGCCCAAGCGGGTTGCGATGGGAATGGGGCAAGATGATGTTAAGGCTCTGCACGATGTGGGTAAGTTGTTGGCTTTCCTTAAAGAACCTGAACCGCCAAAAGGTTTTCGTGATCTGGTCGATAAGCTGCCGAAATTTAAGCAAGTCTTAAATATGCCAACCAAACGCCTCAGCTCTGCACCTTGTCAGGAACAGGTTTGGGAAGGCTCGGAGGTTGATTTAACCCGCATTCCCGTCATGCACTGCTGGCCGGAAGATGCGGCTCCCCTGATAACATGGGGGCTGACAGTTACCAGAGGGCCAAATAAGGAACGACAGAATCTGGGGATCTATCGTCAGCAGCTATTGGGCAAAAATAAATTGATTATGCGTTGGCTGTCACATCGTGGCGGGGCGCTGGATTTTCAGGAATGGTGTCAGGCTCATCCGGGAGAACGGTTTCCTGTTGCAGTGGCGTTGGGCGCTGATCCTGCCACAATTTTAGGTGCGGTTACACCTGTTCCTGATACATTGTCCGAATATGCTTTTGCCGGGTTGTTACGCGGGCATAAAACAGAAGTGGTTAAATGTCTGTCCAATGATTTGGAAGTGCCAGCCAGTGCTGAAATTATCCTTGAAGGGTATATCGAGCCGGGTGAAATGGCACCAGAAGGGCCATATGGTGATCACACCGGTTATTACAATGAAGTGGATATGTTTCCGGTATTGACCGTCACTCATATTACGCAGCGCCGTGATGCGATTTATCACTCCACTTATACCGGGCGTCCACCGGATGAACCTGCTGTGCTGGGCGTTGCCTTGAATGAAGTGTTGGTGCCAATTCTGCAAAAACAATTTCCTGAAATTGTCGATTTTTACCTGCCGCCAGAAGGATGTTCTTATCGGCTTGCGGTGGTGACTATCAAAAAACAATATGCAGGTCATGCCAAGCGGGTCATGATGGGTGTCTGGTCATACCTGCGACAATTTATGTACACGAAATTTGTGATTGTCTGTGATGATGATATCAATGCGCGAGACTGGAATGATGTTATCTGGGCAATAACAACGCGGATGGATCCACAACGAGACACGGTCTTGATGGAAAATACACCCATTGACTATCTCGATTTTGCATCCCCGGTTTCTGGGCTTGGCTCAAAAATGGGATTGGATGCGACAAATAAATGGCCGGGAGAGACACAAAGGGAGTGGGGGCGTCCGATAGTTATGAGTGATGAAATCCGGGCCCGTGTCGATGAAATTTGGGATCAATTAAATATTTTGAAGCGATAAGAGGGAACGCATGACAACACTAAGCTGTAAAGTCACTTCGGTTGACTCTATTACGGATACAGTTTACCGGGTTCGTTTATTACCTGATTCGCCTTTTTCTTTTCGTGCAGGGCAATATCTTATGGTTGTGATGGATGAGCGGGATAAACGGCCGTTCTCCATGGCATCGTCACCATCAGAAAAACAGACGATTGAATTACATATAGGTGCCTCCGAATTAAATCTGTATGCAATGGCCGTCATGGACCGGATTTTGGATCAAAAAGTGATTGATATCGATATTCCGCATGGCAATGCGTGGTTTCGTGACGATAGTCTCAATCCGATGCTGTTGATTGCCGGAGGTACCGGGTTTTCTTATACCCGTTCTATCTTACTGGCTGCACTGGAAAAAGATCCTCACCGTGAAATTTCGATTTACTGGGGCGGACGCGAGTTGCAGCATCTCTATGATTTGGGTGAATTGCAGGCTCTCACTGAACGTTATCCTAATTTAACCGTTGTGCCTGTTTTGGAGCAGACCGGCGAAAATTGGCGAGGACGGTCAGGTACAGTATTGAGTGCCGTGCTGGAAGATTTTGGCAGTTTGGCTTCGCATGATATCTATATTGCAGGTCGTTTTGAAATGGCGAAAATTGCCCGCGAACGGTTTTGCAGCGAACGTGGGGCTTCTGCTGAGCGTATGTATGGAGATGCGTTCGAGTTTATTTAATATACCCGTCGTCTTTCGAACCGGCTCTTGAAAAAAGAATAAAAAAACCCGCCCCTGACAGGCGGGAAAAACTCACAAGTCATCGTCAGATAAATCAACAAATAATCAACTAAACTCTTTCAATAATCGTAGCGATGCCCTGACCCAGCCCGATACACATGGTTGCCAGCCCAAACTGCACATCTTTACGCTCCATCAGGTTCAGTAAGGTTGTGGTGATGCGAGTACCAGAGCAACCCAACGGGTGACCGAGTGCAATTGCACCACCATTCAGGTTGATTCGGTCATCCATACTGTCCAGCAGGTTCAGCCCTTTCATACAGGCCAAAGATTGTGCGGCAAAGGCTTCGTTCAATTCGATCAAACCAATATCAGAAAGACTTAAACCCGCCTTTTTCAATGCCATCTGGGTTGCAGGAACAGGACCATAGCCCATGATGGAAGGATCACAGCCGACAACCGCCATTGAGCGAATGCGGGCACGAGGCTTTAAGCCTAATTCACGCGCTTTACTTTCACCCATGATCAACATGGCAGAGGCACCATCCGAAAGCGCTGAAGAGTTACCGGCGGTAACACTGCCGGTGGCGGGATCAAAAACCGGACGCAGGGCTGCCAGACCCGCCAGAGTTGTATCGGGGCGAATCACTTCATCAAAATCGATGAGTTTCAGGTTGCCATCACTATCATGCCCATAGATGGATGCGATTTCGCTGGCAAAGGCTTTGGATTCCGTTGCCTGCGCAGCTCGCTGATGTGAACGCAGCGCGAATTCATCCTGCATTTCACGGCTGATCCCGTGCATTTTCGCCAGCATTTCAGCAGTTAAACCCATCACTCCCGCCGCTTTTGCAACATTTCGGCTTAATTTAGGATGGAAATCCACACCGTGTGTCATGGGAACGTGGCCCATATGTTCAACGCCACCGATCAGAGCAATGTTGGCATCGCCTGTCATGATCATGCGGGAAGCATCATGTAACGACTGCATTGACGAACCGCACAGGCGGTTCACGGTGACGGCAGGAACGGAGTGCGGAATGCCCGCCAGCAATGCGGCATTACGGGCAATGTTAAAGCCTTGTTCCAGTGTTTGTTGCACGCATCCCCAGGAGATATCGCCGATATGCTCTGGTTGGACTGACGGATTGCGCTTGAGTATCGATTTCATCAAGTGTGCAGAGAGATCTTCGGCACGGGTCTGACGGAAGACTCCGCCTTTTGAACGACCCATTGGGGTACGGATACCATCAATAATGACTACGTTTTCCATGTTTTCAGACCTCACGCTGTTTCACCTGAATTAACAGCAAGTTTTGCTGCGGCAGGATAGTAACTTTCATTGCTCTCAGCTTTGGCTTTCAGTCCGGCTGGAACGTGATACAGAGCACCTAAATGAGCATAACTTTCAGCCAGTTTCACATAGGCGGCAGTTCCCATTGTGTCCAGATAGCGGAAGACTCCGCCGTGGAATGGAGGGAAGCCTAAACCGTAAACCAGCGCCATATCTGCTTCTGCCGGGCTGGCAATAACCCCTTCTTCCAGACAACGAACCACTTCGTTAATCATTGGGATCATGGTACGGGCAATGATCGCTTCGCCGGAGAAAGGTTGCTTAGGCTGGCTAACGCCTGCCAGTAATTGATCGGTGGTCGGATCTTGTTCTTTTTTCGGTTTGCCTTTTTTGTCTTGTGTGTATTTATAGAAGCCAGAGCCGTTTTTCTGACCATAACGCTGGTTTTCAAACAAGACATCAATGGCATCCCGGTAATCACGGGTCATTCGGTCTGGAAAACCTTGAGCCATGACACTCTGGGCATGGTGGGCGGTATCAATACCGACCACATCGATAAGGTAAGCCGGGCCCATCGGCCAGCCAAATTCTTTTTCCATCACTTTATCGATTTGACGGAAATCACCGCCATCGCGCAATAACATGCCGAAACCGGCCAAATAGGGGAACAGAACACGGTTAACGAAAAACCCTGGGCAGTCATTGACAACAATCGGTGTTTTGCCCATTTTGCTGGCGTAAGCGACCACCGCAGAAATGGTTTTTTCGGCGGTTTTTTCTCCACGAATCACTTCAACCAATGGCATACGGTGTACCGGGTTAAAGAAGTGCATTCCGCAGAAGTTTTCCGGCCGTTTCAGTGATTTTGCCAACTCAGTGATGGGAATGGTGGAGGTATTGGAGGCCAGAATAGCGTCATCGTTGAGATGAGATTCTGTTTCTGCCAGAACCGCCGCTTTAATCTTCGGATTTTCAACAACCGCTTCGATCACGATTTGTGACTGTTCAATACCGGCATAATTCAGTGTGGGCTGAATGGATGACAGAATTTTTGCCATCTTCATCGCATCTAAACGACCGCGTTCAAATTGTTTATTCAACAACTTCGCTGCTTCGTTAATGCCTAAATCCAGCGCCTTCTGATTTATATCTTTCATCAGCACCGGTACACCTTTACGCGCTGATTGGTAAGCGATACCGCCGCCCATAATGCCAGCACCGAGAACAGCAGCGAGTTGTGGTGTTGAACTTTCTTTCAGGTGTTTTTTCGCCAGACCTTTGACATATTGGTCATTCAGGAAAATGCTCACCAGCGCACGGGCAACGGTGGTATGCGCTAGCATCACAAAGCTGTCACTTTCCAGTTTCAATGCTTCATCACGACCTAACGTAGCGGCTTTTTCAATGGTTTTTACGGCGGTAATTGGCGCAGGATAATGAGGGCCTGCCACTTTCATTACCATGCCTTTTGCCACGGTGAAACTCATCGTGCGCTCAATTTGATTGAGGCTCAGTGGTAAAAGTTTCGGCTGGCGGGCGGCTTTCCAATCTAAATCGCCTTTGATGGCCTGTTCTAAAATAGAAACAGCAGCATCAGCCAATTTTTCAGCAGGGACGACCGCATCAACTAAACCATTTTTTAGCGCTTCTTCTGCACCAATATCTTTGCCTGCGGTAATAATTTCGAGGGCATTGTCAGTACCAATCAAACGTGGCATTCGGACAGAACCACCAAAGCCCGGCATAATGCCCAGTTTAGTTTCCGGCAACCCGATGCGAAGATCCGGTGATGCAACGCGAAAATCAGTGGTAAGTGCTAGCTCACAGCCACCACCCAGCGCATAGCCATTGATTGCAGAGAGGGTTGGAACTGGAAGATCTTCAATTCGGCTGAAAATATGGTTGGCGAGATTTAATAGTTCATGCAGTTTTTCTGTTGGCGCACTGAATAATGACAAAAATTCTGTGATATCTGCACCAACAATAAAGGCCTGTTTTTCAGATCGTATTAACAATCCTTTTAATTCAGATTGTTGTTCAAGGACAGCAACAGCTTTGTCCAGTGATGTTACGGTTTTTGTATCTAATTTATTAATTGCGGCAGGTGCATTGAAGAGCAGTTCTGCAATGCCATTTTTTAGCCAGTTTACTTGAATAGTTTCACTTAGGTAGAGCATGTCAATCTCCTCAATGAGTGCATACCATCTGGTATGACCAGATGCAGTGATTGTGATTAGTGTGTTAAGTGAATGCAAATCAATGATTAATTTTTTGTAGGGCTGATCACAGGTAAGATTTATGACACTGAAGGTTATTCTTTATTATTGTATTGAAAAATATAAATAATATTAGTTTGTTTCTATTGAATGGGTTTTATGTGATAGCACTAAAAATAATGAATTGTGATAAAGTTTAAATTCCGCCAGATAACCCAAAGGTTAATAAAAATGGAAAAGTTGGCATCTCTGTACCAAGAACACATTAAAATATTGCAAAACCGCACCAGAGAAATATTAGCACGCAGTCAGCTTGACGCCCTGCTTATTCACTCTGGTGAGTTATTACGTATATTTCTCGATGATAGGCACTATCCTTTTCAGGCAAATGCGCATTTTAAAGCGTGGGTTCCGGTCACCAATGTCCCGAATTGCTGGCTATGGATCGATGGTATCAATAAACCCAAGCTATGGTTTTATTCTCCGGTTGATTATTGGCACAGCGTAGAACCCTTACCTCACGGTTACTGGACTGAAGAGGTAGAAATGGTTCATCTGGCGAACCCTGATGATATTGACACCGCACTGCGTGAGTTATCGAAACAGCATACTGCCTATATTGGTGAGCAAGCTGAACGTGCGAAATCTCTGGGGATCGCCGGCAACAATATTAACCCGAAATCGGTTCTGGATTATTTCAGTTATCATCGTTCATATAAGACCGATTACGAGCTGGCTTGTCTGCGTGAAGCACAGAAAACAGCCGTTAACGGTCATATGGCGGCGTATGACGCATTTTTATCGGGCGTCAGTGAATTTGAAATCAACATGTATTATCTGATGGCAACCGGCCACCGTGATACTGATGTGCCTTATGATAATATTATTGCCTTAAATGAAAATGCCGCCGTTTTGCATTACACCAAGTTACAACAGGCTGTGCCTTCTGAAATGCGCAGTTTTTTGATTGACGCGGGCGCGCAATATAACGGTTACGCTGCCGATATCACCAGAACTTATGCGGCGAAACCCAATAGTGAGTTCGCTGCTCTGGTGAAAGGGCTGAATGCTGAACAACAGGCAATCATCGCAACAATTAAAGCGGGCGTCCGGTATACCGATTACCATATCGATATGCATCGCCGCATCGCTGGCTTACTGAAAAAACACGATATTATTAACGGGATCAGTGAAGATATTATGGTGGAAAAAGGGCTGACAACGCCATTTTTCCCACACGGGCTTGGTCATCCACTAGGCTTGCAGGTTCATGATTCTGCGGGATTTATGCAGGATGATCGCGGTACTCATTTAGCGGCGCCGGAAATGTATCCTTATCTACGCTGTACGCGCATTCTGGAGCCGAAAATGGTTCTGACCATCGAGCCGGGTCTTTATTTCATTGAAAGCCTGCTGACACCTTGGCGTACAAGTGAATTCAGCAGGCATTTTGATTGGAAAAAAATAGATATGCTCAAGTCTTATGGTGGCATTCGTATTGAAGATAACATCGTCATTCATGAGGGAAAAATTGAAAATATGACCAGAGATTTACAGTTGTCGTAATGAAGCCTTATTTAATTCCTGCGGCTTCAGTCAGTTTTACTGAAGAAATAAAGAAAAGCCGTTTTATCACCCTGCTGGAACATACCAGCGGGGTCGATGAGGCAAAAGCGTTTATCCAAAGCATTAAGTTGCAATATCCTGATGCCCGGCATCATTGCTGGGCTTTTGTCGCCGGTGCACCCGATGATTCCCAACAATTGGGATTTTCAGATGATGGAGAACCTACCGGAACTGCGGGTAAGCCGATGATTGCACAATTAATAGGCAGTGGTATTGGGGAAATCTCAGCAGTCTCAGTCCGTTATTTTGGTGGCATCAAACTGGGTACAGGCGGGTTGGTGAAAGCCTATGGAAATGGCGTTCAGCAAGCACTTAAGTTATTGGAAAAGAAATATAAAATTCCACAAAAACAATATCAGATACAGTGTGAATATGCGCAAATATCGATGGTGGAACAATTATTACAGCAGTTTTCTGGGCAAGTACTTGCCAGTGAATATACTGAAAATGTCACATTGCATGTCTCATTGCCTGCTGCCCTTGCTGAAGAAATCGGGGTTAAATTACGTGATTTAAGCCGTGGCACGGTGTTTTTAACATCAGGCTTTTTAACACCAGAGTCTTTAACATCAACGTTTCTGGCAGCAAAAAAATAATTATTTTGTCATAGCGGATTTTTAAGGAAGTTGCTGAATGCATTTTCGCACAATAACCCGTATTGTCGGCCTGCTTGTTATTATTTTCTCCGTCACCATGATTATTCCGGGGTTGGTGGCATTGATATACCGGGATGGCGCCGGCAGAGCTTTCAGTCAGACATTTATTGTCGCGCTTTTGATTGGCCTGATACTTTGGGTGCCTAATCGGGAGCAAAAGTATGAGCTGAAACCGAAAGAAGGGTTCCTGATTGTCGTGTTGTTCTGGACTGTATTGGGCAGTGTCGGAGCGTTACCTTTTATTTTTTCAGACCGGCCTAACCTTTCGGTGACAGATGCGTTTTTTGAATCTTTTTCTGGACTGACAACAACCGGAGCAACAACGCTTATCGGCCTTGATTCCCTGCCTAAAGCCATTCTTTTTTACCGACAAATGCTGCAATGGTTGGGAGGAATGGGAATCATTGTCTTGGCGGTTGCGATCCTGCCCTTGTTGGGTGTTGGGGGAATGCAGCTTTATCGGGCTGAAATGCCGGGGCCACTGAAAGACAATAAAATGCGCCCCCGTATTGCGGAAACGGCCAAAACGCTCTGGTTAATTTATGTTTTATTGACTATCGCTTGTGCGATTGCATTGTGGGCTGCGGGAATGCCGGTTTTTGACGCGATTTCTCATAGCTTTTCTACTATTGCGATAGGCGGGTTTTCGACCCATGATGCCAGTGTCGGTTTTTTTAATAGCCCGGCAATTAATACCATTATTGCGATCTTTTTACTGATTTCCGGTTGTAATTTCGGCCTGCACTTTGCTTTGTTGTCCGGGAGAAGTTTGGCAGTCTACTGGCGGGATCCAGAATTTCGCATGTTTATCAGCATTCAAATTGCATTATTGACTATTTGTCTGCTGGTTTTGTGGCAGCACTCCGTTTATGACTCCAAATTAGAGACACTTAATCAGGCTTTCTTTCAGGTTGTCTCAATGGCAACAACGGCGGGTTTTACAACCGATAGTTTTGCCAAATGGCCGCTTTTTTTGCCATTCCTGTTGCTCTGTTCTGCATTTATTGGCGGATGTGCGGGATCAACCGGAGGTGGTTTAAAAGTGATTCGTATCTTATTGTTGTTTTTGCAAGGATCCCGTGAGTTGAAACGTCTGGTTCATCCGAACGCGGTATACACGATTAAATTAGGCCATCGCGCGTTGCCGGAAAGAATCATTGAATCAGTTTGGGGTTTTTTCTCTGCTTACGCATTGGTTTTCATCATCGGAATGTTGTTGTTGATTGCAACGGGAGTCGATGAGTTCTCCGCCTTTGCAGCGATTGCTGCAACATTGAATAACGTAGGGCCGGGGCTGGGCGTGGTCGCAGATAACTTCATTTCCATGAATCCGGCCGCCAAATGGGTATTGGTTTTTACGATGTTATTCGGGCGCTTGGAAGTTTTCACTTTATTAGTGCTGTTTACGCCAACATTTTGGCGCCATTAAAGGGCTGTCGGCATTTATGAGCCGTTGACGTTTTATAAACAGCCATTTTTATAAACAGTCGTTTTTATAAACAGTCATAAAGTGATTTTTTATCGAAAAAGGATGTAGTTATGAACTGCTTATTACTCTATTCCACTCAGGATGGGCAGACTAAAAAAATCATCACTCGCATTGCTGAAAATATTCGTCGCGCGGGTATTAGCTGTGATTTGAGGGATCTTGCGACAGTAAAACAGATGAATTTGGCGCCTTACCATAAAGTCATGGTTGGGGCCTCGATACGGTATGGTCGATTTAATTCTGCATTGCATAAATTTGTCATTCGCCATCAGCAACAATTAAATCAACTGCCGACAGCATTCTTTGGTGTCAATTTAACTGCAAGAAAACCTGAAAAACGAACACCAGAAACAAATGGCTATGTCAGCAAGTTCCTGACAAAAAGCCCATGGAAACCTGATTTGTGCGATGTTTTCGCCGGGGCGTTGCTTTACCCCCGTTATCGTTGGTTTGATCGCATCATGATTCAACTCATTATGCGAATGACAGGCGGAGAGACAGACACAACAAAAGAGATTGAATATACCGATTGGGTGCAGGTCGATCACTTTTCAGCACTGTTTTTGCAAATGTCACATCAAAAAGAGCGTTAAATATCGCCTTTTTGATGGTTACTTCCTCATTTTGAGGAAAAAAAACGCGAACGGAAAAAAAATGCAAAAAAAGGATTGTCAGCCCGGAAAAACTCCCTATAATGCGCCACCACTGACCGACGCCAAGCGAGAACACGCCGCGGCGGACAGCGGAAGAAAGCGAAAATAAACG
>JAIRVT010000046.1 GCA_031253755.1 Enterobacteriaceae bacterium | reverse complement strand
TAGCCCAAAAAGTCGAAGCTGATTTCAGGATATGCCTCCGTTCTTTCCCTGTCCTTGCAGTAGACGATTTTCGTCTTACTCGGACTCATCTCCAGCTTACACTCAGCCAGACGCTTTCTAAGCTTGCCATGTAACATCATTGCTTGCGCATGACTCTTGCAGTGGATGACGATATCATCAGCGTAGAGACCATAAAAATCCGTGGGGCATTTATCTAAAGATAATAAGATCGGAGGTTTTTGGCTCGTAGAATTACCCAAAGCTCAATAAAGTTTTTCGATAATTCAGCTTTCTGATGAACATGATTAGTCGATTATTTTATCAATAATTTAATAAAGTGCCCCACGGATTTTTATGGTCTCCTACCTATTGGACGCATAACCATACTCCTACAAGTACCGCTGAGAACTATAATTCCATTTTAAGGTAAAAGGCTCATTGTTTTTTATCGTTAAAATTTCATCTTTAGATTGTGAGTATAATCCTTTGTCACTGCCGCAAAATTTTATTTCATGAATATCACTACTCTTTAAATTACCAATTATGAGATATTCTTTCTCATTCCCAGAAACATGATTATTTTTTATTGGATTTATAACGCCTTCAATAAGCCTCAATGAGAAAATATGGCCTAAGTAATTATTTTTACAATAGCTTCGGTCTGAGGTAAATGAAATAAACATAGAATTTGATGAACTTGTTCTATGTTTTTTTAATAATTCGTCTAGTATTACTTTTTTGAAGTAGTCATCATGACTTTTTATCATAGAAGGATATTCTTCTATTTCCAATAGCCGACTTTTTAGGTTTATCTTTTCATTTTTCTTTAAAAAAGATCCAGTCAGCTTGGCTCGAATTATTCTTTTTTGGTGGAAAGAGATAGGGTCAAAGTCAAATTCAACTATAATTTTGCTTCCTGATTCTAATTTGGCATAGTCATTTTCATGAATCATACTATTGGTTATAATGATATTTGATGGATTTTCTCTACACTTACATTTAAAAATAATATCATCGTCAACATGTAAATTTTTACCATCTAGCCTACACTTATTCTTTATTTCCTTTCTATATAAAATCATTTTCATTAACCATCCTAAAAAGTAAATCGATATTTGATAACAAAAAGATTGAATAATTATGGATTATAGAAGCTCTTTTTTTTGAATAAACATTAAATGTGATGAATATCACTAGATGCGGTAACAATAAATATCGGAGAGAGAGACCATAAAAATCCGTGGGGCATTTATGCCGCCACAGCCTCTGTCCAATCCTTATCCTCACCTAATTTTATGCCCGGATACCAATGCTCAAATTGGGTTTTCAAATCATCATTCAGTACGGCAGTACGTGTCTGGAGTAAGTAATGCGCACCTTGCTGGCTCCATTGCATTTGCTGCTTTTTCACTATCCGTTTGGCAATCACTTCATTGATCGTCGATTCAACAAATGAAGTAGAAATGGGTTCACCATAGCGGTACATTTCACCGTAATTCGGGATCATCATGCGGTTATTTTCAATATAGGTGTACATTTCATCGAGATATTTTGACAAGGCCTTCTTCTTATCATAATGCGCGATACCCACGGTAGCTGTAACGGCTCGCAATCGAAAATGGCCGGACTCGCATTTATCCGGTTTTTCGGCTCAAATTAATTGCAAATGAAAATCACCACGGACTCATGTTATTAACCCGGCGGTAAAATACATCGGTTATGCTGCATATTTAATAAACCGCGATTGCGGTATGTCAGTCGTTGAGGCGTTGGTTAAGTATAATGGCTGTTAAGAAGATGATCGTTAAGTACGACGGTTGATAGATCTGTGTCACAGAAAAAAGTAATATTGCAGGCATAAAAAACCCCAAGTGTAAGACGGGGGGTTTTCGTCAGCATTGTCGATAGGCCGAACGTGGACACCGACAGACATAAATTCACATATATCAATAAACAGATATCAATAAACTACAAAGGTATTTTGAACACCATGCCAGTGTTACATAACCGAATTTCTAATAAAGAGCTGAAAGAACGCATGTTGGCTGAGATTGAGCCGCGCACAACCATCTCTTTTTATAAATATTTTACCCTTTCTGAGCCTCAGGCTTTCCGCGATAACCTGTATCAAAAATTTACTGAGTTATCCGTCTTTGGCCGGGTTTATATCGCCAAAGAGGGTATCAATGCCCAAATCAGCATTCCCGCTAAAAATGTTAATGCGCTGAAAGCGTTGCTGGATGCAGCTGATCCTGCTTTATGCCATCTGCGGCTTAATATTGCGCTGGAAGATGACGGCAAGTCATTTTGGGTATTACGTATGAAAGTGCGTGAGCGCATTGTTGCCGACGGGATTGATGATGAAACCTTTGATCCGTCAAAAACCGGCGAATATTTGAAAGCAGCGCAAGTTAACCAAATGCTGGATGATCCTAATACGGTATTTGTCGATATGCGCAACCATTATGAGTATGAAGTCGGGCATTTTGAAAATGCAGTTGAAGTTCCGTCAGATACATTTCGTGAGCAATTGCCGATGGCAGTGGAAATGTTGAAAGAGGATAAAGATAAAAATATCGTTATGTACTGTACGGGTGGGATCCGTTGTGAAAAAGCAAGCGCTTACATGCTGCACAAGGGTTTTGACAAAGTTTATCATGTCGAAGGCGGGATTATTGAGTACGCCCGTAAAGCAAAAGAGCAGGGGCTGCCGCTTCGTTTTATTGGTAAAAATTTTGTGTTTGATGAGCGTATGGGTGAGCGTATTTCTGATGATGTTATTGCTCACTGTCACCAGTGCGACACAATTTGCGATAGCCATACGAACTGTAAAAATGATGGATGCCATTTGCTGTTTATTCAGTGCCCGTCGTGTGCCGAGCGGTTTGAAGGGTGTTGCAGTGATGCCTGTCGTGAAGAGAGGTTGCTTCCAGAAGATGAACAACGCGTTCGCCGTGCGGGAAGAGAAAATGGAGCGAAAATTTTCAATAAATCCCGATATCGCCTGAGTGATGGTTTGAATATTAGTTCATTACAGTTTATTAAATGACAGTCTATTAAATAGCAGTCCATCAAATAATCGCAATTCATTTTCTGATGTTCGTGTTGGACACTCAAAATACTGAGTGTCCAAACGTGCGCAGCTTTAAGTTTGTTGTTAATGCTTCGTGTGGTCAAGTTGTGTGCCGTCTAATGATTCTATTTCCTCGATGCCGGCTTGAAGATTTAGGATTAACTGTTTTGCAACTGTTATTGGTAACCACAGTGTTTTGTCAACGCTGACATCATTTGTGGCTTCATCTTGGGAGGATTGGCAATGAAGGCGAACCATCATGGCATTGTAAACATTAACAAGACTAATGTCCCAACCTACCACAGAATGGGTTTGGATAATTTCGTTTTTCTGTCCCATATAACCTCCTAATCAGAATACAGCATTGTAGTCGATATAAATGACTAAGAGTCGTTAAGCTCATAAAGAAGCCCATAATCAATGAGCCATAGCAGTATAAACCTTTTTTTCAGTCTAATACCACTGTTCAGTCTCATGCTGATTTTTCAATCTAATACTACGATACGCGATAGAAACTAAACGTTGCTCATCATTCCGATAATAAAAGTGAAGCTCTGTTACTTTTAATATCATTATGAATATTATATCTGACAGGAAAAATAGCAATGAATGTAACGCATTGAAATTATTGTGTTTGATATGGTAAAGCTGATTGTCCGTGCTATATCTTTATAGATGAAAGGATATTTTCATGCGGAAGTTGAACATCTTCCGCATAAATTTTCCTCATAAAACAATGCAGTAGTCGTAAAAAATTATTCAGCTATTGTCACTTCCCAGCCTGCATCTTCTCCCGCCAGAAATGGAATTAATTTTTCGTCGCCATGCCCGATATATTCGGTAACAGGTGTTGGTTTGCGTATAAGTTCAATAAAACCTTCATTAACTGGCAGGCCATAAAATTTAGGGCCATTCAGGGAACAGAACGCTTCAAAATAGTTAATCGCATCCATTTCTTCAAAAACAGTCGCATAAGCAGCCAGCGCCGTAGGTGCATTGAAGACACCGGCGCAACCACAGGAGGCTTCTTTACGATGCAGCAAATGAGGCGCGGAATCTGTGCCCAGAAAAAAACGGTCACAACCACTGGCAACGGCGGAGCGTAATGCTTCTTGATGAATGTTGCGTTTCAATACAGGCAGACAGTAGAGATGCGGGCGGATACCACCAACCAACATGTGGTTGCGATTAAACATCAAGTGTTGCGGTGTGAGTGTTGCACCCAATTTATCATTGCCTTCGAGAACGTATTCGGCCGCTTCTTTCGTCGTAATATGTTCAAAAACAATTTTCAGTTCAGGGAACTGCTTGCGTAAAGGTTCCATCACTTGCTCAATGAAGCGGGCTTCTCGATCAAAAATATCGATATGTGCGGCGGTAACTTCACCATGAATAAGCAGTGGCATACCCAGCTTTTCCATCTTTCCCAGCAGGGGATAGATCTTTTGTACGTCGGAAACGCCGTGGCTGGAATTTGTGGTTGCATTAGCCGGATAGAGTTTACAGGCAGTAAATAACCCTTCTTGATAGCCGATTTCAATTTGAGCGCTGTCTGTTGAATCGGTGAGATAGCAAGTCATTAAAGGCTGAAATTGATGATCTGGTGGAACAGCGTCCAAGATTCGGTCTCTGTAAGCTCTGGCGCTGGCAACATCTATCACAGGAGGAGCAAGGTTAGGCATGACAATGGCTCGGCCAAAGAAGCGGCTGGTATGAGGGACAATGGTTTGCAGCAAATCACCATCACGAAAATGAACATGCCAGTCGTCAGGGCGGCGAATTTTGATGGTACGGGATTCAGTAGTCATGGAACCGGCTCCAGAATATAGGGGAAAATGACGGATGCTGATTCAGCATTCCTTAAGCCGGAGGAGGATGATAAAGAGAAAAAAGCTAAATAGCTATGACTAAATGATAAAATTCTACAGATTTTGTAGAATTGAGGATTTAAATCGGTAAGGGTATTCAGAGGAAATCTATAATATCGAAAAGGAAAAAATGTTAAACGAGGGTAATTGAAGTGGCTCCTCCAACTGGACTCGAACCAGTGACATACGGATTAACAGTCCGCCGTTCTACCGACTGAACTATGGAGGAATTCCTTCAAGACGGGGCGAATATTAGCGGCTATTTTCCCGTTTGTCAAAGAAGAAAGTGATAATCACTGTTTGTTTGTTGCTAATATGAGCTTTTAGCATTTTTTTCCAGATTATTGATGTTTTTTAGCAGAAAAATCGAAATATTGGCGTCAAGAAAGCCTGTCTATCCGGGCTGAATGGGAATGACAGAATCGGAAAAGCAAAAAGCCCGATTAGCAGAGCTAAACCGGGCTTCTTAGAATTTGGCTCCTCCAACTGGACTCGAACCAGTGACATACGGATTAACAGTCCGCCGTTCTACCGACTGAACTATGGAG
>JAIRVT010000025.1 GCA_031253755.1 Enterobacteriaceae bacterium | reverse complement strand
TAAAAGCGGTAGATTTAAAAAGAGAGTAATATGTTGATATTGATGGAAAATAACGGTAAGAGACTGAAATGGCACTACTGATTACCAAACGCTGTATCAATTGTGATATGTGTGAACCTGAATGCCCTAATCAGGCTATTACTATGGGCGCTGCGATCTATGAAATCGACCCTGAGCGTTGTACCGAGTGTATCGGGCATTATGAAAAACCGACCTGCCAGTCAGTTTGCCCGATAACAAACACGATTATTATCGATCCCAGTCATAAAGAAACTGAAGAACAATTATGGGATAAGTTTGTGCTGTTACATCATGCCGATAAAATTTGATATCAGAGTTCTTTTGTCAGGCGTTCACCGGAACGCCTGATGATAGGCTTTAACGGCGTACTTCTCGCAGAATGGTTTTCATATCAGCAACCGCAGCAGACAAGCCACTGAACACGGCGCGACCAATGATTGCATGGCCAATATTCAGCTCATAGATCTCCGGTAATGCCGCGATACGCTGGACATTATGATAGGTCAATCCATGCCCGGCGTTAACTTTGATACCTTTACCTGCCGCATAAGCCGCAGCTTCTTTAATGCGCTGAAATTCTTTTTCCTGCTGCGTTTCATCCTCTGCATCTGCGTATGCCCCTGTGTGGATTTCAATAAAGGGAGCACCGATTTCGGCTGCGGCATCAATTTGCCGGTGATCAGCGTCGATAAACAAGGAAACGAGGATACCCGCGTCGGATAAGCGTTTAACAGCAGCCGCAATGTGTGCTTTCTGCCCGAAGACATCCAGTCCCCCTTCCGTTGTGACTTCTTCCCGCTTTTCAGGGACCAAACAACAAAATATTGGTTTGATTTGACAGGCGATGGCGACCATTTCATCCGTCACCGCCATTTCGAGATTCATGCGCGTTTGGATCGTTTTTGCCAACAACTGAACATCTCGGTCTGTAATGTGACGCCTGTCTTCACGCAAGTGAATGGTGATTCCATCGGCACCTGCCTGCTCAGCAATGAATGCAGCCTGAACAGGGTCAGGATATTGCGTTCCACGCGCATTGCGCACTGTTGCAATGTGGTCAATATTGATGCCTAACAATACCTCAGCCATTTTTAGCTCCTGCAATACTTATTATTAAAGAAAGTCTATGAAACAGTCTATGAACAAAGTTACGAGAAAAGTGATGAAGAGTAGGCCATCTTAATTTTTCTGATTTAGGTTATCACTCTTTTTGCGCACAAATTGGCGAAATAATTCACGGCTTTTTAACGGTTTTCCCCCAAGATAGGGCTTCAACGCAATACGCGTAAATCGCTTAGCCGCTTTCAGCGTGTTTGAGTCAGGAAATTCGCGCGCCGCCAGTGCTTTTAGTTCATTGCCGGTAAAACTGTAGTGATCGACAACCAGACTGGCAATAAAGCCTTTTTCTTCACGATAACGATAGGTCATGGTATCTGTAACAGGCTCACCACTACCCGCACAATGCAGATAATCTACACCGTAACCCATATTAGTCAGCACCGACAATTCCAAATAACGTAATGCGTATTCCGGCGTGTGTTCGCTAGCAGCAAGCAGTTGTAAGCATTGGAGATAATCGAAAAAAAGGGCAGGATAGGCAACGCCTTGCTCAAGAACTCTTGATAAGAGTTCATTCACATATAAACCGCTATACAGAACAGTTCCGGTTAATGGGAGCGCCAGCGAAATCGGCTCGGCATCCCGTAATGTTTTGATTTCACCCCGCCCACTCCAGCGGATCAGCAACGGGGTGAAAGGTTGAAGACAGCCTTTAAGGTGAGAACGGCGGCTGCGGGCGCCTTTGGCTAAAACACGTACACGCCCTTCATTTTCAGTGAAGAAATCCAGCAATAAACTGGTTTCACTGTAAGGGCGCCCATGAAGCACAAAGGCTCTTTGCCAGCCGTCCACAAATTGACCTTATAAGTCGTCAATGTAGCCGAGGCTGCGCAGAGCGCGTTCATCATCCGCCCAGCCCGCTTTCACTTTTACCCAAAGTTCTAAGTGAACTTTAACGTCGAACAGCCTTTCCATATCCTGACGGGCTTCCGTTCCAATGACTTTGATTTTACTGCCTTTGTTACCAATGACCATTTTTTTCTGGCCGTCACGCTCTACCAGAATCAAGCCGTGGATCGTATAACCACCACGCTCGTTAGTCACAAATTGTTCGATTTCAACGGTGACGGAATAAGGCAGCTCATCTCCCAGAAAACGCATCAGTTTTTCACGGATAATTTCGGATGCCATGAAACGCTGTGAGCGATCCGTAATGTAATCTTCGGGAAAATGATGATCGGCTTCGGGCATATGGTTACGCACAATTTTGGCGATGGTATCAACATTCATGCCTTTTTCTGCGCTGATCGGCACCACATCAATGAAATTCATCTGCTGGCTGAGAAAACCGATATGCGGCAGCAAAAGGGTTTTATCCGTCACGTTATCCACTTTGTTGATGACCAGTATCACCGGGCAACGCAGGTCACGCAGCTTATTCACCACCATCTCGTCATCAGGTGTCCAGTGAGTCCCTTCCACCACAAAAATGACCAGCTCCACATCGCCGATTGAACTGCTTGCAGCACGGTTCATCAAGCGGTTAATGGCCCGCTTTTCTTCAATATGCAGGCCCGGTGTATCTACATAAATAGTTTG
Source organism: Enterobacteriaceae bacterium (assembly GCA_031253755.1). GTDB lineage: Bacteria > Pseudomonadota > Gammaproteobacteria > Enterobacterales > Enterobacteriaceae > Xenorhabdus. The sequence goes on along the minus strand of JAIRVT010000025.1, from coordinate 23,245 downwards.
ATAAGCACCTTCCGTATGAATACCCATGATACGATGGCGTGTCGTCTGGGGTTTACGGGAAGTAATGGACACTTTCTGGCCCAGTAACTGATTCAATAATGTCGATTTACCGACGTTGGGCCGTCCGACTATTGCAACAAATCCGCAATAGTTTTTTTCTTTGCTCATTCAAGCTCCAGTTGTTTTAATGCTTGTTCCGCAGCCGCCTGTTCTGCCTTGCGACGGCTGGAACCTATTCCTCTGACCGGTTGTTCAAACCCACTGATCTGACAATGAATTGTAAATTCCTGATCGTGAGCTTCCCCACGAACCTGAACAACCAGATATGATGGCAACGGCAGATGACGCCCTTGCAGGTATTCTTGTAAACGTGTTTTGGGATCTTTTTGTTTATCGCCAGGACTAATGTCATTCAGGCGACTTTCATACCAGTTCAGGACAATTTTTTCGACGGTCTGAATATCGCTATCCAAAAAAATTGCGCCAATCAAGGCTTCAACACTGTCAGCTAAGATGGATTCACGGCGATGACCGCCGCTTTTTAACTCACCCGGCCCTAAACGCAAACATTCACCCAATTCAAATTCTCTGGCGAGTTCCGCCAGTGTATTACCGCGCACTAATGTAGCACGCATGCGGCTCATATCCCCTTCGTCAACACGAGGAAAGCGATGATAAAGCGCATTGGCAATGACAAAACTCAGGATTGAGTCACCAAGAAATTCTAAACGTTCATTATGCTTACTGCTGGCACTGCGATGTGTTAATGCCTGAAGCAATAAATCATTCTGTATAAAGGTATATCCCAGCTTATGCTGTAACCTGTTCATTATTATGGGGTTCATGTGCTACCAATTCAGTTAGAATCCATCAAATAAAAGCACACGCAACAGACCTGTTAAACTATACCCATCGTCTTTCAAGTTGCTTCTTTGTTGGCTACGCTCACTTGCCGCCGCGATGCAACCCGAAATCCATAGGGTATATACCCTGTTTCTAGATTTGAGCTGAAATCCATTGGGCAGATATCCATTGAGTCTATATTTTGAATATATAGCGTGCCTGACAAAACTGTTGCGTTTGCACTGGCTTCCTAAAATATTTATCGTTTTAGAAAGCCAGTCATCTCGTTTGAAAGAATATTCTACACTGAGAGATAAATTAATGCTCCGCTAATATATAAATATTAGTGGACTCCGCCAATCCGACTAAAACGAACACCTGTCGGCCATTCGCCTTCCTGTTTTTCAAAACTGATCCAAATAGCGGTGGCTCGCCCTTCCAGATTTTTCTCCGGCACGAATCCCCAGTAACGGCTGTCAGAACTGTTGTCACGGTTATCGCCCATCATAAAATACTGCCCCTCAGGAACGACCCAAGTTCCGACAGGCTGACCGGGCTGAACATAGTATCCCTGTATATTATTTGCGGGTGGAATAGTTAAAATATGATGTGAAACGTTACCCAGCGTTTCAATTCGTTCCTCCTGACGGAGAGAATAAGGTTTTAACGTCTCATCCAGCGGAATTTGATAGACGCCATTGGCAATAGTGCCATCTTTTTTAACGTCTTGGGTAATCACCCACTCACTCGGATACATCGCCTGATAACTGATAGGGAAAATGTCTTTACAGACCGGGGCGTTACCACAACCCGGATAAACCTGTAGCTCTTTACTGATGTAGTCGTAAACCACTTTGTCGCCGGGTAAACCAATCACCCGTTTAACATAGTCCATACTTGGGTTTGGCGGATATTTGAAAACCGCAATATCACCACGTTTAGGCACGCCGGTTTTAATCAGCGTGGTTTGTGTGATCGGATCTTTCAAGCCATAGGCATATTTTTCCACCAGAATGAAATCACCAATCAATAACGTGGGCATCATTGAACCGGAAGGGATCTGGAAAGGCTCATAAACAAATGAGCGCAGGATCCACACAATGGCTAACACCGGAAAAACAGAGGCAAATGTCTCAGACCATGTTGGCTTTCTGATTTCTTTCGCCTCGGTTTCCTGAGATCCCTTGCCTGCGACCTGTTCCTGAGCCAGTTTTTTCTTACGCTCAGGGGCGAGTTTGAATCGTTCCACACACCAAATAATACCGGTGATTAACGTTGCTAACGTTAAGATTAAGGCAAAAGTGTTAGCCATTTAGACTCCTTACGACCTTGTTAATTAATCTTTTCCGACATGCAGAATGGCTAAGAAGGCTTCCTGCGGCAGTTCAACGTTTCCGACCTGCTTCATGCGTTTTTTACCTTCTTTCTGTTTCTGCAGTAATTTTTTCTTACGACTGACATCGCCGCCATAACATTTCGCCAATACGTTTTTACGCAGTTGCTTAACGGTAGAACGTGCAATAATGTGAGTTCCGATGGCTGCCTGAATCGCAATATCAAATTGTTGACGCGGGATCAGCTCTTTCATTTTTTCCACCAGCTCACGACCACGGTATTGTGAGTTGTCACGGTGAGTGATCAATGCCAGTGCATCAACGCGCTCGCCGTTAATCAACACATCCACACGCACCATGTCTGAGTGCTGGAAACGGATAAAATTATAGTCCAGCGATGCGTAACCACGAGATGTTGATTTCAGGCGGTCGAAGAAATCCAGCACCACTTCAGCCATCGGTATTTCATAAGTCAGCGCAACCTGATTACCGTGATAAACCATATTTGTCTGGACACCACGTTTTTCTATACAGAGTGTAATGACATTACCAAGATATTCCTGTGGTAATAGCATGTGACACTCCGCAATAGGCTCACGCAGTTCTTTAATATTGTTCAACGCCGGTAGCTTGGATGGGCTATCCACGTAAACTATATCACCATTGATTGTCTCAATTTCATAAACAACTGTTGGTGCGGTAGTGATCAGGTCAAGATTATATTCACGCTCCAGACGTTCCTGAATGATCTCCATATGCAATAAGCCGAGGAAACCACAACGAAAACCAAAACCCAGTGCTGTCGAACTTTCTGGCTCATAAAATAACGATGCGTCATTCAGACTCAGTTTGCCTAACGCATCGCGGAATGCTTCATAATCATCAGAACTGATCGGGAACAGCCCCGCATAAACCTGTGGCTTCACTTTTTTGAAGCCCGGCAGCGGTTTCTCTGCTGGTTGACGTGCAGTCGTTAACGTATCCCCCACCGGCGCACCCAGAATATCTTTGATTGCACAAACCAACCAACCCACTTCACCACAGTTTAATACGCCGCGCTCTACACGTTTTGGCGTGAAAATACCCAGACTGTCCGCGTTGTATACCTGCCCGGTGCTCATTACTTTGATCTTGTCACCTTTGCGCAACGTACCGTTCTTAATACGCACAAGTGAAACAACACCAAGATAATTATCAAACCATGAATCGATAATCAAAGCCTGAAGTGGCGCAGCCGGATCCCCTTCCGGTGGTGGAATTTCCTGCACCAGACGCTCAATCACGTCCTGTACGCCAACACCGGTTTTGGCAGAACAACGCACCGCGTCTGTGGCATCAATACCAACGATGTCTTCAATTTCTTCTGCCACACGTTCCGGCTCTGCGGCAGGCAGGTCAATTTTGTTCAGAACCGGAACAACTTCCAGATTCATTTCAATAGCGGTATAACAGTTAGCCAGCGTTTGTGCTTCAACGCCCTGCCCCGCATCAACCACCAGCAATGCGCCTTCACAGGCCGCCAGTGAACGGGAGACTTCGTAAGAGAAATCAACGTGCCCCGGAGTGTCGATAAAGTTTAGCTGGTAAACATTTCCGTCATTCGCCTTGTAATCAAGGGTGACACTTTGCGCTTTGATTGTGATACCACGCTCACGCTCAAGATCCATTGAATCCAGTACTTGTGCTGCCATTTCACGATCTGACAGCCCCCCACAGATTTGAATAATCCGGTCAGATAGCGTGGACTTACCGTGGTCAATGTGGGCGATAATGGAGAAATTTCTTATTTGCTTCATTATGAAATCTTTTTTGCCTTAATATTTCTGAATCATTCGCCTATGGACACACAGACAGATGGATGGACATAAAGCGACATTTATAGGTTCGGCCACTGGCCTGAGATGCCGTATTCTACATGCCAAACCCGTGAAAACCTAGTCTATGAAAAACTAGTCCATGAAAAACGGGTCATGCTGATGGTTTTCAGTTTTCCCCCATTCAGTATGACCCGAAAGTGAAAGTTGTAATAAAAATAGTAATGGAAAAATAGTGATGAAAATAGATTATTCCTGATGTAGAACCCGAATAATATCAGGCGGCAAACCGATTTGTAATACAACCGGTTGATACGCTTGTTGGTTATCCCAGTAAGTAGCGATCTTACGGGCAAAGACAAAACCAATCATTCCCCCCAATATGCCGCCAAGACATATCCACAATTGATTAGCCACCCAAAATTGACAAAGCAGGCCGCCTAAGAATAAACCTAATAGCGGCGTTAAATAAACTAACATGGCTGAGCGTAATAGGCTGCTTTCAGGAATGCCGATTTCTACTTTTTGCCCAGGCTGAAGAGGTTGGGCTATCTCCAATTCCAGCTGGTAAATACTCTCTGGCCCCAGCTTTTCCAGTAAGTAAGAACCACACCCTGCTTTAGCCTGACAGCTGCCACATCCTGAAGATGAACCATAGCGCAATAATGCACGCCCTTGCTGCCAACGGATAACCGTCGCCCATTCTTTAACCATTTTCGTTAACCACGTTTTTAGCCGCCCAGATGAGTATTAATCTCTCCCCCGCTACGCGGAAAGAGATTGAGGCAGATCTTGAAAGATGACGGGTATATTAAGCGTTATTCTCTGCAAATGTAACGCTGGCGGCAATCTGTTTGATGGTTTTAAAAGGTAATTCACCGATAACCGTGATGATGTTTTTTCCTTTATGTACCACATAAATTGTTCGCCTGCCTTGCCGAAATAGCGATTCACCAGTGTTTTTAGCGGTTTTTTCGCCGAAATTTACAACATTCACCGAGACATTAAACAAGCCATCGTTATACATAATGGTTTCCAATAACTCTGTTTTTGATGTCCTGATTCTGTTACGGGAAATTTCCTGAAAACCGTCCGGCAGTTTATTGACTTTCCAACTAAATTTTGCGTTTTGGGAGAGTGGAATGACCGGTATTGGGGGTAATTTCAATTCAACAATGGTGTTCAATTTCTGTTTTATATCGTCACTCACTCTGGCAGCGATGACACGGGATTCTTCAATAATTACCCGATCATTCTGATCAAACAGTTCAGTGAACAAAGGAAGGTGCGTTTTTTTATCGATTAATAAATGATAGTTATAACGATCATTATCTTTCGATATCACTCGCACAATATGGACAGGATGATCGCCAACGTGAGTGAACCCTGCATCGATAAAATTATAAAATTTCTGTAGATTAGAGAAATCAGCGAAAATAATCGGTGGCAGATAATCGACAATATGGTTGCCGCGCAAACTGAAAGAATCCAGACCGGGTTCATAGTAACTGATTTGATTACCGCGCTGAATAATTTCTCGCCGTGAGCTATCCATTTGTACAATTTGCGCAATAGCTTGGTTGTCAATAATAGCATGACGATAACGCAAAGGTATCAGCGCTTTCTGGTCCAGATTAATAAAGGCAAGTTCATAAGTCAGTGTCTGTACAGAATGCGTCATATCCTGTAATAAAGCCTCGGTATTGCTTTGTTTGGCCGAGGCTTTTAAGGGACTCAAAAAACTCCCAAGTAGTAAAATGAGAAATACAATATATTGCATTATCGCTGTTTATTATACTGAGCCTGTTGTTCTTGTTCCCCAGAATATCTGGTTCTGACTTCCGGCAGCCCTTTTTCGGCATTTTCCGAGTTGATTCGCCGTAAAAGTTCATACTGCTGCAACATATCTTCTATGCGTTGATTACTTTCCCGAAGCTGCATACTCAGGTCATCGCCAAAAGTATCATGTGCGGCAGGGACAGACAAACCAACCGGTGAAGCGGTTCCCATTACCGGTAGTGTATTGAAAACGGGATTATCAGAAAGTGTATCGGTATCAGTGCCGTTATATTGCTGAACACCAATCACCACAGCTAAAGACACACACGCGGCTACCCCAATCTGCGCTATTTGACTCGCCCACGGGCTCTGGAAAGAGACACCCTGACGAAGTTTTTGCCAAAACGGCGCTTTCTGCCGTGTTTCAGTCCGCCATGTTTCAGGTTTTGGCTGAGATTCCAGAACAGCCGCTGGATTGATATGGACAGGCTCGTTTTCAAGCGCCTTTGCCACTTGACTCGCGATATCAAAATGCAAAACATTGCCGATATCACCACGTAACGTGTCACGGATAAGGTGATATCTTTCCCACTGCTTCTGCATTACAGCATCTTCAGAGATCAAACAAACGATTTCACTATCAAGAGTTTCTCCATCCATAAATGCGGAAAGTTTCTCTCTTTGCATGCCAAGTACCCTTCAATATTTGTTTTGTTCCACGTTTTGTTTCACTAATGTTGGATCAAGGGTTGAACCTTATTATCGATCACTTCCCTTGCCCGAAATATGCGTGAACGAACAGTGCCAACAGGACAATCCATAATGACAGCTATTTCTTCATAGCTCAGTCCATCTAACTCCCGAAGCGTAATTGCTATCCGCAAATCTTCCGGAAGCGATTCAATGGTACGAAATACCACTTCCTTTAATTCTTCTGACAACATTAAGTTCTCAGGGTTCGAAATTTCTTTCAACGAACTTGACATATCATAATTTTCTGCATCATTCGCATCTAAATCATTAGATGGCGGGCGACGCCCCTGAGCAACTAAATAATTTTTCGAAGTATTAACGGCAATACGATACAGCCATGTATAAAAAGCACTATCACCACGGAAAGAAGACAGCGCCCGATAAGTTTTAATAAATACCTCTTGTGCAACGTCAGGAACATCGCCTTGAGGTACATAACGAGCAATCAAGCTCGCTACTTTGTGCTGATACCGGATAACCAGCAAACTAAATGCTTTTTGGTCACCCTTCTGTATTCGTTCGATCAGCATTTGATCCGTTAACTGGTCGCTCATCCGAGGCTCACTCTCCTGAGGTAAAACTCCACATTTAAACTTCAATTACACCAGTCATGATACTTTGCTGCCTAGAACAAGCATCATCTTTGAGTGCCAATTACGTGTGAAGTTCAACTTTGATTGTAATTTTATCTTACAACCCCCAATTATTTTGCATTGCACTTTTTCATTTATAGTACAAATCATAGTCTCTATTCAGAGGAATACCCGATTTCACACGACGAAAAACAGAAAGATATACTGCGATATTTAGCGCAGAAGCTGCATGAGTGCGTTAGCCATACCGTTATCAATAATTGACATAAAAATCAGTCACTAACTGCCTGAATTCGTTTGAGTATGCGCCATCAATAGCACGGATATGCAGTTCACAGGTTTGGATTTCCTGCTTCTGACGCGAAAAGCCTAATAATATGCGATGTAATGGTTTGTCGAGTCTATCACGAATATTAATCCGATAATGGGTAAACCAACCGCATTCTGTCGCCATTCTTTCAAGATTTTCACCAATCTGATAAGGGAGCACGACGCAAAATAATCCACTGGCGGTAATCATATGCTCAACACACTCCAATAATCCCTGATGAGTCAGGGATTCCGTATAACGCGCCTGATTTCGCGCTTCATCACGGCAGGCAATAGCCGGTTCAAAGTATGGCGGGTTACTCACAATCAAATCATATCGTGCGTGATTTTGCCGGGCGAAAGCGTGAATATCCTGCTGCCAGACCCTGATGCTGGAAGCCCACGGCGATTGCCGGACATTTTCGGTCGCCTGTATTGCTGCATCTGCATCTAACTCCACGGCATCAATAATGGTGTCCTCTGTGGCTCGTTGAGCCAGCATCAATGCAATCAGGCCACTGCCACAGCCAATATCCAGGCAACACTTACTATTCTCTACCGGCGCCCACGCTCCCAATAACACACCATCTGTCCCTACTTTCATTGCACATTTATCATGCCCGACGAAAAATTGTTTAAATGTGAAACCGCCGCGACGAAAAACGGGTTTGTTCATTAACGTCATGAATTGTATCTGTCGAAATCAAAAGTGAGCCATAGCATAAATCTTATGTTCCATAGAGAGAAGCACGGTCTTACAAGCTGCTACTTGAAGCTGGTTTGGTATATGGTAAGGAATTATGGGTGAAGAATGCGCCTAACCTGTTTATAATCGGCGCCCCAAACAGAGGTATATAATGACTGCGACAAATTTTTCTGACTTCGAACTTGATGAATGCCTGCTTGATGCGTTGAATGACAAGGGCTATGAGCGCCCGACTGCAATTCAGGCAGCGGCTATTCCTCCGGCTATGGATGGGCGTGACGTACTGGGTTCTGCACCGACTGGAACAGGCAAAACAGCGGCCTATTTGCTGCCGGTTCTGCAACATTTACTGGATTTTCCCCGCAAAAAATCAGGGCCTCCACGTATTTTAATTTTAACACCGACCCGTGAACTGGCTATGCAGGTCGCGGATCAGGCAAAAGAATTGGCTGCACACACACATTTGGATGTTGCCACTATTACCGGTGGTGTCGCCTACATGAACCATGCAGAAGTGTTCAGTGAGAATCAGGACATCGTTGTCGCAACCACAGGGCGCCTGCTGCAATATATTAAAGAAGAGAATTTTGACTGCCGTGCTGTAGAGACGCTGATCCTTGATGAAGCGGATCGTATGCTGGACATGGGTTTTGCCAATGATGTCGAAACCATTTCCGGCGAAACTCGCTGGCGCAAACAAACGATGTTATTTTCTGCCACCCTTGAAGGTGAAACTATCCGTGATTTTGCCGAGCGGTTGCTGACCGATCCGGTTGAAATCGATGCGGAGCCTTCCCGCCGTGAACGCAAGAAAATCCAGCAGTTCTATTATCGTGCTGATAATCTGGAACACAAAACCGCCCTGTTATGTCATCTTCTAAAACAATCTGATGTGACCAAATCCATTGTTTTTGTGCGTAAACGGGAGCGGGTACGCGAGTTGGTTGACGCACTTCATCAGGCAGGTATTCAGTCCAGTTTCCTTGAAGGCGAAATGGTGCAGGCTAAACGGACAGATGCAGTAAAACGCCTGAACGAAGGGCGCGTCGCGGTTCTGGTTGCCACTGATGTGGCTTCCCGTGGTCTGGATATCGAAAACGTCAGCCACGTTTTTAACTTTGACTTACCACGTACGGCGGACGTTTACCTGCACCGAATTGGGCGTACTGCCCGTGCTGGCCGTAAAGGCACGGCAATTGCGCTGGTTGAGTCTCACGATCACCCATTGATGGGGAAAATCAGCCGCTATCTTCAGGAGCCGATGAAAATACGGGTTGTCGATGAACTTCGCCCGCAAACCAAAGCACCGACTGAAAAGAAAAGTTATAAGCCTTCCAAAAAAGTGCTGGAAAAGCGCAAAGAGAAGAAAAAATCCGAAGAAACGAAGAAAAAACACGTGAAAGTGCGCCATCGTGACAGCAAGAATATCGGAAAACGCCGTACTCCTTCGAACAATTCCAAACCAGAAGTGGCAACATCAGAAGCGCCGAAATCGGCTAATGATTGATTGTTTTTGATACAGGATAAGCGGGCAACCCGCCCGCTTATTCATTAATAATGCTGATAAAAATAGCATTCTCTACCCTAGATAAACACCTAGGCTAGATAAAATTTCTGCACCTGTTGTGCATTGACTTTCTCTTGATCCAGCCAGGGTCTCTGTGTTCCCAGCAATTCCAGCGTTTTCGGTAGCCCATGCGCGTCGAGTGAATGAGTTACGTAACTGTAATGAAAAATCGAATCCACTATATTTCCAGATTGAGGCACGTACTGATTTTTCAGCAGAATCTGATTCCCCATCACCTGCGGGATCGGTAAATTTTTTTGTAGAGTATCCAACCAGTCATGTTCGACAACATAATTGCGGATTAACCCTGCATCTGCCATTTCTTCAGCAATGTTGGCTTTCCAGCCCTGCCGTTCCAATGTTGTTTGCGAAACGCCCGCAGAATTAAAAAGAACCGCTGGCTTCCCTGTCGCCAGAGCCGCCATTGTTGCCAGCCCGCCCCCTAACGAGTGTCCGGTAAAAATAATATTTTCACCGAATGCTTTTAATGATTTATACGCCAAATCTATTGCCTGTTCATATTGCGTTTCCCTATACCCAAGCCCCTGACGAACACTTGCCATATAATCTTTGTACTCGTCCGAACCTCTGAACGACACGATATATAATCCGTTATTCCAATAAACACCTGCCTGAAAACCGCTGGAGCGATCATTCAAAATAGCAGGATCGATACCCGCTTTGGCTATTTCATCATTTGATAAACGTACTTGGTTACCAATATCGACAGAATTATCCTTCTTACAATAAACATGATCAGTGACCTTAACTAAGTTTTCATCCATATATTTTGAATTCCTTCCGGCGATATCATTTGCTTTTAATTCTGGTGTTGCTGTCATTCGGGTTTGAATTTCATTCAATAATTGTTGAGAAAGTGAATTAGTTATCTTGGTATTGTCTGAAAGTGAAATTGTTTCAGAAGAAGTGAGTTTATTTTTGTTTTCATGAAGGTTACCAGTAGATGGTGATTTGGTAGTTGATTGATTTACCGGTAAATAAGAGAGCCCTAATTGGTTCAAAAAACTCGTTATAGCCAGAATCATAAGATACTCCTGATGATATTAAGTTATGTATAACAGACTGACCCAACTTCTTTATCGGCAGACAGTTTAACAAATTTATAGCAAATTTAATTTTTAATTAACATTCAATACGTGATAATAATTTATTGAAACAATTAACTACTGGCACTGCTATATTTTGAAATTGCTTTAAGCCAGAATAAACGCGTTAAAACAAGTGCGCCAATGGCATATAAAAAAGCCAACAATAATGTTTTCATATTTAATATTCCTAATGCTGCCTGAGCAGGAACATTACTGACAAAGAAAACCGGTAATAAAAAACTTAATAAGAAACGTAAAGATCCCGGATATGCACTAACCGGAAAACGTCCAACATCCATTAATGAATAACAGATAACCCATATATCTGATATTTTAGTAAACCAAAAAGCAATTAGATTTGAGCACATAAACAAGGAATAAAAGATGCAGGCGCCTAATAGCAGAGCGAAATTAAATTGTAAAAAATGCGACATCGTTAACGCATTTTGCTGATACATTGCAAATAAAACCACTCCATAACCAACAATAAAATTAGTGCCATCCCATAGATTAAATCGATGAAAACTAATAAAAAACTGAGCATCAACAGGACGTATAATAATGAAGTCCAAATCGCCACGCCGAATATATTCAGAGAGCGAGTGTATACTTGGAAATAACCAGCTATCTATAAAAGATTCAATAATCAATGTCACTCCTAATAACGCAACCATTTGATAATAACTCCAGCCACCAACCTGAGTCACCTGACCGAAAAAACCAGTCAATACTAATAACGCCAGTAAACAAGCAAGGCTAGAATTAATTAAATTGACTATTGCATTGATCCGAAATTCAAATTCCAGTAAAAAAGAATGTCTTAATAACACTAAAAATAATAAAATATATCTCATTATATTAAGCTCCCGATGCTGAATATCTTCTTAGCCCTGCATTCCATAACAATATTCTGATAATCATCAACAAAATCATCCAAAATATCTGTACACCAAACCCAATTAATAGAAGAGCATTATCCAATTTTCCTAATATTATCTGAACCGGAAAATCTAATGCTGAAGCAAAAGGTAATAATTTCAACCAGAAAGTGATATTTTCTGGATAAAGATCAAGTGGAATTAATACGCCACCCAAAATAGTATAAAGAGCCCAAAGCAATGGATCGAATGCCATCGAATTATTGATCCAAAATGCCAATAATCCGAGACAATAATAAAGATGAAATATAATAATCCACGCAAAGAAAAGCGCTGGGATAAAAATCAGCAAGTTCCCGATATCCAAACGATAAAAATTATCTGTCAGAAAAATACCTGATATAAAAACCAGCGCAATAATCGGCCCTCTGACTATCATTTCTCCTGTATGATCAGCAATATAATTATAGAGAGGAGAGACAGGCCGTAATAATAACATGGATAATTCTCCCCTGCGGATATCGCTATCTAAACGCCGCATCACCCAAATTGCCGTCAACTGGCGAACAAGATAAATTGAAAGAAAATAAACAGCAAAATCACTTGCCGTATAACCACCAATCTTCCCTTCTGTTGCCAACCCTAACCATACAAACATCACGGCAATAGGCATGATGCCACCTAATAACCAAATAATAGATTGGGCACGGTATGCAATGACTCGTGAAAAAGACTGACCAATAAGCACTCGCCATAAAAGCAGGCTTCTTTTAATGTCCTTCAGCATGATTTTTGATTTTCACCATTTGAAGATATATAGCGTTCTAAAACTTTTTCGATGGGTTCATCATGAATAGAAATATCAAGTATTATTTTTTCTTCCATTAATTTAGCAACCACAAAAGGAAGTAAATCCCGCTCTACCGTCAACTCAATATTCTGATCACTATCGGAAGATGAATTAATTAACGACCTTAATTCTGATTTTATTGGGCCTGATAGCGTTGCTTTTAGTATTTTCTTTGGAGATCGTTTTTTTATTAAGTGTAATAAATTTCCGTCATAAACTATTTCCCCAGCGTTAATAATAATAACTCGTTTAGCAAGCGCTTCAACATCCGCCATATAATGGGATGTCAAAAGAATAGTAGCATTATTTACCTGATTATAATATGTGATAAATTCACGAACCGAACGTTGCATATTGACATCTAACCCAATAGTTGGCTCATCTAAGAATAATACCGATGGCTTATGTAATAATGACAAAGCAAGTTCACATTTCATTCTTTCTCCCAAAGATAAATGACGCACCGGTCTGTCAATAATAGAATGAAGAGAAAGCATATCAACAAGCTGATCACGATATTTTAAAAAATCTGTTTCGTTAATCTCGTAAATAACTTTATGAAGTATAAAAGAATCATTAGGTGTGAGATCCCAAGCAAGTTGCTGTTTTTGCCCTGCCACAAATGATATGGATTTTAAATATTCATTCTTCCGTTCATAAGGCTTATGGCCTAATACATTCACATTTCCTGAAGTTGGTTTAATAATGCCAGTTAACATTTTCATTGTGGTTGTTTTTCCGGCACCATTGGCACCAAGAAATCCCACCACTTCACCTTTCTCAATAGTAAAATTGATTGATTTCACCGCCTCTACTATTGCATATTCTCTTTTAATGAATGATTTCAGACTACCTAATAACCCTGGGTTTTTAGTATAGACCTCGTAGAACTTACATAAATTATTAACTTGAATAATGGACATTATTTTCTTTTTTCCATATGGTATTTTAGTAAAGTTTTAATTACTCATTCAATTAATTATATCCGTCGCCTTTCAATGTGCATCTTATATCTCCCCGCTGCACGGGGAGATATATAGCTTTCCAAAATGATAGGAGTATTCCTTACCCCGCGCGACGCGCGGGATAAGGAAAAATCACTACTGATACTCTCACTATTATGAAAAGACATATATAATCATTCACATTTTTTTATAAACTGTAACTTTAAGTTTGATTAGTATATTTATATAACTTGAGATTATTATAAAAAACTCCCAATTTATCTTATGAATTCTTGATAAAAAGATCAATATAACATTTTAAATCTATTATAAGTCATCCTGAATTAAAAATTAATTTTTTGTCAGTAATACATTAATTTTAACTGTAGTTCAAGATTAAAAAATAAATAACAAGAAATATGATAACACCTAAAATTAATACAATTAGCAGCATAATTAACACTGCAAGAAAGCAAAAGGTTTTCCTGTGGGCATAAAATCGGTAAGCTTAGGCTCATTTGATAATTATTACGGGAGCCGCTATGTCCGCACCTCTCACATGGCACGATGTCATTGGCAATGAAAAAGTACAGCCCTATTTCATTGATACAATGGCTTATGTTGCCAATGAACGTAACGCAGGCAAAACCATTTATCCACCGCAGCAGGATGTTTTTAACGCATTCCGCTATACCGAACTGACAGAAGTAAAAGTAGTCATTTTAGGGCAAGACCCTTATCACGGCCCGAATCAGGCACATGGTCTGGCTTTCTCAGTTCAACCGGGTATCCCTGCGCCTCCTTCACTCGTCAATATGTATAAAGAGCTGGAGTCAGATATTGCCGAGTTTCACCGCCCTAACCACGGTTGCCTGATTAGTTGGGCAAAACAAGGGGTTTTGTTACTCAACACCGTGTTAACCGTTGAACGTGGTAATGCGCATTCTCATGCCAATCTGGGTTGGGAAACATTCACAGATAAGGTTATTGCCGCTATCAATGAGCACCGAAGCGGTGTCATTTTCTTGCTTTGGGGGTCTCATGCCCAGAAAAAAGGTCGCATTATTGATACTCAGCGTCACCATGTTCTGAAAGCACCACACCCTTCACCGTTATCAGCACATCGCGGTTTTTTGGGTTGTAAGCACTTTTCACAAGCGAATCACATTCTGCAAGAGCAGGGAATGACACCGATTAATTGGGACCCCGTCTTGCCTGAATAAATCAGTTATTGCTGAATAAACAAAGTATTTCTGAATAAACAAAGTATTCCTGCAAAAATGCCGCCTCATATCGGCGGCATTGCAATCATAGCTGTACGTTAACAAAGAAGCTATTTAGAAACAGCAACCATAGCAGGACGCAGCAGGCGCCCGTTCAGGGTATAACCTTTCTGCATAACCCACATGACGTGATTCGGTTCGTGCTGATCGGATTCCATCATGGTCATTGCCTGATGAACATCTGGATTGAAAGGAACATTCGTGTCACCAACAACTTCGACACCAAATTTACCCACCGCACCAATAAATGATTTCAGTGTCAGCTCAATGCCTTCAATTATTGGCGCCAGAGTCTCATTGGTACTATCCATGGATTCTAAAGCACGCTCCAGATTATCAATCACCGGTAAAAGTTCATTAGCGAATCTTTCCAATGCGAATTTATGCGCTTTTTCCACATCCAGCTCAGCACGACGGCGGATATTATCCACTTCAGCACGGGCACGCAAAATCGCATCACGTTCACGAGACTGGGCCTGTTTCAATTCCTCTTCTAACTCAGCAACACGCGGGTCAACTACGCTTTCAGTCTCTGGCGCGTCTGCCTTTTCCGCATACTCTTGTTGCTCAAATACATTTTCTGTATTTTCTGAGACTTGCTCGTCAGGTACTTTTTGGTCTTTACTACTCATGAATATCTCCGCGTATTTTGTATTATTTGCGCTACTCCCGCTTATTATGGGGATCAAAATGCGGGATTCAAGGGAACACATCATATTGTGAGGGCAAAACCCTATGCTTCAGGAAATAACAGCAAGAAATAATGAATTCAAATGCATCGGTATTGTCGGTCGTCCGCGTCATCCGGAAGCATTAGCGACCCATGAAATGCTTTATCATTGGCTGGTATCTAAAGGTTACAGTGTTATTGTTGACAGGCAAGTTGCAAAAGACATTGACATAAAAGACGCACCGACCGGAGGATTGACCGAAATCGGCAAAATGGCCGATTTGGTGATCGTTGTTGGCGGTGACGGAAATATGCTGGGCGCAGCCAGAGTATTGGCGCGCTATGATATTAAAGTGATTGGCATCAACCGAGGTAATTTAGGCTTTCTGACGGATTTAGATCCCGATAATGCCCTGCAACAGTTGTCTGAAGTCCTCAATGGGAGATACCGGAGCGAAAAACGCTTTCTATTGGAGGCGCAGGTCCTCAAGAAAGACCATAAATCACGACGCAGTACTGCACTGAACGAAGTGGTACTGCATCCGGGAAAAGTGGCCCATATGATCGATTTTGAAGTCTATATTGATGATCGCTTCGCATTTTCCCAACGTTCTGATGGACTGATCATTGCAACGCCGACAGGCTCTACAGCTTACTCGTTGTCTGCTGGCGGGCCGATATTAACGCCGAATCTGGATGCCATTGTGCTCGTCCCCATGTTTCCACATACGCTTTCTGCTCGCCCCCTTGTAATCAGCAGCGAAAGCAGCATTCGTCTGAAGTTCACCCAGAACAGCAATGACTATGAAGTCAGTTGTGACAGCCAGATAGTATTGCCTATTCAAAATGGTGAAGAAGTTATCATTAAGCGCAGTGAGTATAATCTGCACTTGATCCATCCAAAAGATTACAACTATTTCAATACACTAAGCACCAAATTAGGCTGGTCAAAAAAAATGTTTTAAAAATATGTTCTAAAAAATAGGTTTTCTACTTTACTGTACAAAAAACCAGTTTATACTGTACGAAAAAACAGACATGTTTTTATCCACAGGAACATGCTGTTCTACAAAAATAGGATATTTAGTACAGCAAAAGGTAGGAGAAGCACGATGTTGGCTCAATTGATCATCAGTAATTTTGCCATTGTTCGCGAACTTGAAATTGATTTTCGCTCAGGAATGACGACCATCACAGGAGAAACAGGAGCAGGTAAATCAATTGCAATTGATGCTCTGGGTTTATGCCTCGGTAACCGTGGCGAAGCGAATATGGTTCGTGCTGGCGCTCCGCGCACTGACATTTGTGCCCGCTTTTCGTTGGCAGATGCCCCTTCTGCCCGCAAATGGCTCGAAGACCATCAACTTGATGGCAGCTTTGATGATGATAATGAGTGCCTGCTGCGGCGTACTATTACCGCAGATGGGCGCTCCCGTGGCTTTATTAATGGCACTGCTGTGCCTCTTTCACAGTTACGAGAATTAGGCTCACATTTAATTCAGATCCACGGCCAACATGCCCACCAGCTTCTGCTGGAAAATCGTCATCAACGGCATTTGCTCGATACCTATGCAGGCGAATTCGCACTTCAAAATGAAATGAAGCAGGCATATCAGCAATGGCGGCAAAGCTGTCAGGCACTTTCTCAATTCCAGCAACAGGCTCTTGAACGCCGTTCCCGCCAACAACTTCTGGAATATCATCTGAAAGAACTGAATGAACTGGCACCTCAGGCTGGTGAGTATCAGGAACAGGATAGTGAATACAAACGTCTGGCAAATTGCGGTCAGTTTTTATCCGTCAGCCAAAAAACGCTACAAATATTAAGTGAGAATGATGAGCAAAATATCGTTAGTCTGCTGAATTATGCACGGAATGAGCTAGCTGAACTTGCCAGCATGGACCGTCAACTTGGTGGCTTACTCAGTATGCTGGAAGAAGCAGCAATTCAAATCAACGAAGTCAGTGATGAATTACGCCATTATAGCGATCAGTTAGAACTAGACCCTAACCGACTGTTCGAACTGGAACAAAAAATATCACAACAAATTAATATCGCGCGCAAACATTACGTTTCGCCGGAAGAGTTACCCGCTTTGCACCAGCAACTTCTGGAAGAACAATATCAACTTTCACAACAAGAAGATGATTGCGCTCATCTCAGTGAGCTTGTCAGCTTACATTATCAGCAGGCGCTCAACGTCGCCGAAAAACTCCATCAGGTTCGCCAGCAATACGCTAACGAATTAAGTCAGCTGATTACCAACAGTATGCACCAGCTTTCAATGCCTCATGGCCGTTTCACGATTGATGTTATCCTCGAACCTGAGCATTTGAATATTGATGGTGCCAGCAAGGTGGAATTCAATGTGACAACAAACCCAGGGCAACCCCATCAGCCACTGGCGAAAGTCGCATCTGGCGGTGAGCTTTCCCGCATTGCTCTGGCGATTCAGGTCATCACAGCTAAAAAAATGGAAACGCCTGCTTTAATCTTCGACGAAGTTGATGTTGGTATCAGCGGTCCAACTGCAATGATTGTAGGGCGGCTTCTCCGCGAGTTAGGCGAATCAACCCAAGTTATGTGTGTCACACACTTACCACAGGTTGCAGGGTGTGGCCATCAGCATTTTTACGTCAGCAAACAAACTGATGGAGAAGAAACAGAAACCCAGATGCAGTTATTGGATAAAAAATCCCGGCTGCAAGAGCTTGCCCGACTTCTGGCTGGTAGCGAAGTCACAAAAATTACACTGGCTAATGCAAAAGAGTTGTTAGCTGCATAAACTAAACAACTTGGAAGACAACGGGTACAACGATTAATTATTGAGGAGCAAAACGTGAGCCAGCATGGACTTGAAGCTTTACTACACCCCAAATCCATTGCCGTTATTGGCGCTTCTGAAAACCCAGAAAAAGCGAGCTCACTTTTGATGAGAAATTTGTTGACGGGAAATTTTACCGGACCAATTCTTCCCGTCACCCCCAATAAAAACGCTATCCTCGGTGTACTGGCTTATCCTTCTATCGATAAACTGCCATTAACACCTGATTTAGCGGTTATTTGTACCCATCACAGTCGAAATTTATTATTACTGGAACAATTGGCTGAACTTGGGTGTAAAACCGTAATTATCCTCTCATCACCCTTGTCACAGTTTGCTGAACTAAAGCAATACAGCCAAAAGCATCACATCCGGCTCCTTGGCCCTAACAGTCTTGGTATCTTGGCTCCGTGGATTGGACTCAATGCCAGTTTCTCCCCCATTCCTATTCTTAAGGGAAAACTGGCCTTTATTTCACAGTCAGCGGCAATATCCAACACTATTTTGGACTGGGCAAACCACCGCAATATTGGTTTTTCATATTTTATTGCCTTGGGAGACAGCGTTGATATTGATATTGATGATCTGCTGGATTTTCTGGCCAGAGACAGTAAAACCAGTGCAATCCTACTGCACCTTGAGCATGTTAATGATGCCCGCCGCTTTCTCTCAGCTTCACGCAGCGCATCGCGTAATAAACCGATCCTGATTGTAAAAAGCAGCCGTACCCGTAAGGCTCAGCAACTTCTGGGAGAACAACAGAATTTCGATGCCGCTTACGATGCCGCCATTCAACGTGCAGGGTTGCTACGCGTTCAGGACACACATGAAATGTTTTCTGCTGTCGAAACGCTGAGTTTCATGCGTCCGCTACGCGGAGAACGATTGTTAATCGTCAGTAACGGCGCTGCACCTGCTGCCATGGCATTAGATGAGCTACTCAGAAGAGCTGGCAAACTGGCTATCTTAGAGGAAGAAACGATTGCGAAATTGTCTCAAGTCTTATCTGATGAGCAGATCCCGCGCAATCCTTTGGATCTCGGAGACAGTTCATCGACTGAACAATACATTGCTGCATTGAAAATACTGTTAGATAGCCGTTGCTATGACGCCTTACTGCTCATTCATTCTCCTTGTGCCATTTCTCATAGTATGCAAACAGCAGCTAAAGCTATTAAGGCAATTAAAGAACATCCGCGAGGAAAATGGCTCACAATATTCACTAATTGGTGTGGTGAGTATTCTTCGTTGGAATCAAGACGGTTATTTAGCGAAGCGGGTATTCCAACCTACCGCACACCAGAAGGCGCAGTAACTGCATTTATGCATATGGTGGAATATCGCCGTAATCAAAAACAGCTCAGAGAAACTCCTGCCCTGCCCGTTGGCATTACGTCAAATACTGCTCACGCTCACGATTGTATTCAACAAGCACTGAATGAAGGTAAAATTCAGTTAGATACTCATGAAGTCCACTCGATCCTTGAAGCTTACGGCCTGAATACGCTACCGACATGGATTGCCCACACCAGCGATGATGCGGTCAATATCGCAGAAAAAATTGGTTACCCCGTGGCACTGAAATTACGCTCCCCTGACATTCCTCATAAATCAGAAGTACAGGGAGTTATGCTTTATCTACGTCATGCCAATGAAGTTAAAACAGCAGCACAGGCCATTATTGAGCGTGTAAAACAGAACTTTCCACAGGCCGAAATTCAGGGTTTATTAGTACAAAACATGGCAAACCGGGCCGGCGCTCAAGAATTAAGAGTTGCCATTGAACAAGATGAAATATTCGGCCCTTTAATTATGCTGGGAGAAGGCGGTATTGATTGGGTCAATGAGAGTCAGGCGGCTGTCGCTCTGCCTCCGCTTAACATGGCATTAGCCCGTTATTTGGTCATTCAGGCAATTAAAAGCGGTAAAATAAAATCAGGTGGTTTGCTACAACCACTGGATATCCCCGCACTTAGCCAAGTACTGGTGCGGGTATCCAATTTACTGATCGATTGTCCACAAATTACCCGTATGAATATCCATCCGTTATTGGCATCAGGCAGTGAATTTACGCTATTGGATGTCACAATGGAATTAATGCCAATTACAGGTAATCATCATAGCCGATTGGCAATCAGACCTTATCCCAATGAGTTAGAAGAAACTATTTATATCAAAGAGGGTATTGAGTGTTTACTGCGGCCGATTCTGCCAGAAGATGAGCCACTATTAAAAGAATTCATCGGACAAGTAACAAAAGAAGACCTCTATTATCGTTATTTTAGTGAAATCAGTGAGTTTACCCACGATGATTTGGCTAATATGACCCAAATTGATTACGACCGTGAAATGGCTTTTGTCGCCATACGTCATCCAGCAACGGTGCCGGAAATTATTGGTGTCGTCCGTGCGATGGCTGATCCTGATAATATCGAAGCAGAATTTGCTGTGTTAGTGCGATCAGACCTGAAAGGAATTACGTTAGGATATCAGCTCATGACAAAATTAATCCATTATGCAAAAGAGCACGGTATCCAAGCCTTAACGGCTATCACTATGCCGGAAAACCGTAATATGATCCAACTCGCGAAAAAACTGGGCTTTACTACAGATATTTTGCTGGAAGAGGGAATTGTTAATCTGGTTTTAAAACTTTAACTGCATGAATTACATTATAAATCAAAAAAATCATGCAAAAAATTCGGCAGAATATTCACTTCATGATTATACAAATAGGCCTAATACAATAAACAATAGAGAATTAATTCATACTCGCAATTGACCAAACTAGTGGTATGATCCCGAATTATTCTGATTCATAATTTTATGATGGCTCTACAACCATCCAAACTAAGAGAAAAATCGCACTGTGATGTTGCCCAAATTTATACAAGCAAAACACCAACAACACCTTGCACAACTGCCTAAACTACCGCAGTCAGTTGCTGATATTAAAACGCTTTATCAAACTAAAGAGTTTCGCAGCACGCTACTGGAACATATCGCAGTCGCCGAAAGACATATTTATATTGCAGCATTATATTTAGAGCATGATGACGCCGGCCAAGATATTTTAACTGCATTGTATGAGGCCAAGCAAAAACGACCGGAACTGGATATCAAAATTTTGGTTGACTGGC
Source organism: Enterobacteriaceae bacterium (assembly GCA_031253755.1). Lineage (GTDB taxonomy): Bacteria > Pseudomonadota > Gammaproteobacteria > Enterobacterales > Enterobacteriaceae > Xenorhabdus. The sequence goes on along the minus strand of JAIRVT010000025.1, from coordinate 1,848 downwards.
ATCGTGCACAACGTGGTCGTATTGGTGTAAACGCTGATGCAACAAATACCGACTGGTATTGTTCCATGGCGGAGAAATACCCAGATGTCTGTATTCCTATTCTTGGTGTTCCCGTGAATACACGTGAGGCATTAGGAGTCCTTCATCTAAAAGGTTTTATCTTCGATAATACAGTTATTTATAGCGGTGCCAGTATTAATAATGTTTATCTGTACCGACATGATAAATATCGCTACGACCGTTATCATTTACTGCACAATGCCAAACTCGCGGCTATTATGAAGCAGTTTATTGATGACAGCATTATTTCGACTAAAGCTGTGAATAGCTTATCCTGTCAAAATCGCCCCCGTGGCCTTGAAATTAAAACTTTTACCAAACAATTCCGTTCCTCTTTACGTAGTGCAACATATCATGTCGTGAATCAGGCTTCGAATGAAGAACTAGCAGTAACACCGCTTATTGGATTAGGTAAAAAAAACCTACTGAACAAAACAATCTGTCACCTGATTGCCAGCACCGAAAATAAATTGGTGATCTGCACTCCTTATTTCAATTTACCAACAGTATTAGTTCGTGCTATTTCAAGATTGTTACGGCAGGGAAAACAAGTTGAGATTATCATTGGCGATAAAACAGCCAATGATTTTTATATTCCGCCAGAAGAACCGTTTAAAATTATCGGTGCCTTACCTTACCTGTATGAAATTAACTTACGCCGTTTTACTAATCGATTGCAACGTTTTATCGATAGTCGGCATTTGACCATTCGGTTATGGAAGGATGAAGATAATACTTATCACTTAAAAGGCATCTGGGTTGATAACAAATGGCAATTGATTACTGGCAATAACCTCAATCCACGTGCATGGGGACTTGATTTGGAGAATGCCATTCTCATTCATGATCCTTATCAAGAGATGAACGAACAGCGTACTCTAGAATTGAATTGTATTCGCACTCATACAAAAGTTATCATTCATTATCAAGAGCTGGATAATATACAACTTTACCCCATTAAAGTTCGAAAATTAATCAGCCGATTACGCCGTATCCGTGTTGATCGATTAATCAGTAGGATATTGTAAATATTAAATAATCATTGACTCATTAATCCTCTCTCATTACTACAAGAGAGGATTTTTGTATATTATTTATCGACACGCTATTATTTATTGAAATACAAATAATAGCGTGAATTACAATGATAAAAGCTAACGCACCCAAATTCATAAATACATTAATATTAACATCCCTCCTCTTCATTACGGCCTGTTCCAACATGCATCAAGCTAATGATACTTGGTCTGGTAAAGATAAAGCCCAGCATTTTTTATTTTCTGCTGTTATAGCTGCCGCCGGAAATTCTTACGGCGACCATCAGAATTGGAAATATAGAAAAAGTGCTCAATTCGGCATGTTATTGTCAATTAGCCTTGGCACGGCAAAAGAGCTTTATGATAGCCGCCCTTTAGGAACAGGTTGGAGCTGGCAAGATTTTGTTTACGACATAGCAGGGGCAGTAACAGGCTATAGTTTGTATCAATCCCTGAAATAATTGTAAATACACGATGAATTCACCCGCAAAAAATGGCAAGTTTTAGTGTGCTAATACGGAATCAAAGGAATGTATTGTCACAAGCTCATGCAATCGGCTGTTCGGTCGTGAGAGTAATCACGTCGGTACATCACGCAGTCAAATGATGGGATATTTATTTACTCAATTTTTTTGAACAAATGCAAAAAAGCCATCCGTTTCCGGATGGCTTTTTTGACTAATTAATGTCTGGCAGTGTCCTACTCTCACATGGGGAGACCCCACACTACCATCGGCGCTACGGCGTTTCA
>JAIRVT010000061.1 GCA_031253755.1 Enterobacteriaceae bacterium | reverse complement strand
ATTATTGATGGCACTGGAGGAAATCAGGCATACAGATCAATTGGCAGCGATCGGTATCAGTTATAAGCCGGATAATCTGGTTGCGAAAAATCTTTATGCCAGTTTGGGTTTTGTGGATGTTGGCATTGATGAGGAAGCTGAAGAGATGGTGGCGGTTATTACGGTTTAATCATCGCAGCCTTATATCGTTCTCTTAATTGTTCGATGTGAATAGTCAGGGACATGATTTCATGTGAAGGAGGTCAAAATTTAGAAACATTAATCGGACGCGACTTGAACTCAGCAAATATTGCACTTATGGTTATTTATCACAGGATTGTTATTTTTGCATGATGTAACGTGCATTGAGCAAAACCTAACTGTTATGCCATCGGATTTATCATTATCAGTGGCATAACAGTTAGGTTTTTTTTTGCCTTGAATTTGCGAAATTAACGATATAACAAGAGGTTTATTTATGGGCTATGCCATTCTGTGTGATGAAATCATCTCTGGTGTTGGTGGCCGGAATAATATTGTTAGCGTCATTCATTGCGCGACACGTCTGCGTTTTAAACTCAAAGACAACAGCCGGGCAATGACCGGAAAACTAAAAAATACTGCCGGTATCATTGCTGTGGTTGAAAATGGCGGCCAGTACCAAGTGGTCATAGGAAGCCACGTCGGAGAAGTCTATCAAACCCTGATTTCGCGTCATTTTTCCGGGACGGATCAGGCCGAAAGTGCCGAAAGTTCCGAACCAGATACCGTTAAGCCCAAAGGATTTAAGGCAATATTAAACAGTGCAATCGATATTATCTCAGGCATTTTCGTTCCTTTGTTGGGGATATTGGTGGCGGCGGGATTAATCAAAGGCGGGTTAATTATTGCCGTATTATGTGATCTGCTGGATAAACAGGGAGGCACTTATAAAATTCTCTTTGCTGTCAGCGATGCCGCCTTCTTTTTTATGCCGGTTTTATTAGGCTATACCGCCGGAAAGAAATTCGGGGGTAATCCTTTAGTGACGCTGTTGATTGGTGCGGCACTGGTACATCCGTCAATGATTGAGATCTTTCTGGACACGCAAAAAGACCCCGCCTTGCACTACCACTTTATGGGAATACCGGTCACTTTTATTAATTACAGTTCGACCGTGATTCCCGTCATTTTAGCTGCCTGGTTCAGCTGCTGGCTGGAAAAACATTTTAACCGCTGGTCGCCTTCTTCGATTAAAGCCTTTAGCACACCGTTTCTGTGCTTGGTGATTACATTGCCCGCCACTTTTTTGCTGATAGGCCCGCTGGCAACTAAACTCAGTCTGGGGCTCGGTGCCGGCTATATGTGGATCTGGCAGCTTAATCCGCTCCTTGCCGGCGCGTTTTTTGGCGCGACATGGCAGATTTGCGTCATCTTTGGCCTGCACTGGGGATTAGCACCGCTGATGCTCAATAATCTGGCGACTCGCGGCATCGATACCATTTCACCCCTGACACAGTCTGCGGTTTGGGCACAGTCCGGCGCAACGCTCGGCGTCCTCTTGCGAACACGTGATGCAAAATTGAAAAACATTGCGGCACCGTCTTTTATCTCAACCCTTTTCGGTATTACCGAACCGGCAATTTATGGCGTTAATCTGCCGTTAAGACGGCCTTTCATCTTTGGCTGTATCGGAGGCGCTCTGGGCGGTGCAATTACCGGTTACTATCACGGCACATCCTATACACTTGGTGCTATGGGGGTGTTTAGTTTTCCCGCATTTATTTCACCCAATGGGATCGACAGTGGCTTCTGGGGCGTTGTTGCCGGTTCTGTCGTTGCTTTCCTGTTTGCACTTATCAGCAGTTGGCTGTTCGGTATTCCCAAAAAGGCGCATACAGGATAGTTGCCCTGTTTTTTTGAAAAAACGGCTCTCGAAAAACCGGTTCTCGAAAAACTGCCATATCGCTTTGAACAATCAATAATCCACAAGAAGGAATATATGATGAAAACAACATTCCCAAATGATTTTCTTTGGGGTGGCGCGTTAGCTGCCAATCAGATAGAAGGCGCTGTTGACGCTGATGGAAAAGGTCTTTCTACCTCTGATTATCAACCCAATGGCCTGATGTATCCGCCTACCGAACGCCCTGAAGGTGAGTTCAATATCAAGGATATCGCCATCGATTTTTATCATCGCTATCCGGAAGATATCGCTCTCTTTGCCGAGATGGGATTTACCGTTCTGCGGACGTCCATTGCCTGGAGCCGGATTTATCCCAATGGCGATGAAGAAACACCAAATGAAGCGGGTCTGGCATTTTATGATGCGCTCTTTGACGAGATGCTAAAATACGGTATTCAGCCGCTGATTACACTTTCACATTATGAGATGCCTTATTATTTGGCTAAACATTATGGCGGCTGGAGTAATCGTAAAGTCATCGATTTTTTTGAACGCTATACGACAACGGTATTTGAGCGTTATCAACATAAAGTGAAGTTTTGGCTCACCTTCAACGAAATCAACGTTGCGTTGTTCTCTGGTTTTACCGGCTTGGGATTGCCTGACGATATCAGCGAACAGGAAAGGTATCAGGCCATCCATCATCAATTGGTTGCCAGCGCCAGAGCCGTAAAAAACTGCCATCGCATCATCCCGGATGCCAAAATCGGCAATATGGTCGCGGCGATGCCGTATTACCCGCTGACTTGCCATCCTGATGATTTGCTGGAGGCACAGCGCAAGGAGCGCGAATGGTTATTCTTCTTTGATGTGCAGGCGCGGGGGGAATATCCAAGCTACATCCAACGCCGTTTCGAAGAGAAAAATATCACGCTGGACATGACCCCGCGCGATCGTGAAGATTTGCGCGAGACAGTCGATTTCCTTTCCTTTAGCTATTACATGAGCAGTTGCGCCAGTGCTGATCCACAAAAACAGCAGGCCACGGGTAATATACTAAAAACCGTTCCGAACCCTTATCTGCCCGCATCAGAATGGGGCTGGCAGATTGATCCTGTCGGATTGCGTCATCTGCTGAATCAGTTGTGGGATCGCTACCAAAAACCACTGTTTATTGTTGAAAATGGCTTGGGTGCGAAAGACCGAATCGAAGCCGATGGCAGCATTCAGGATGATTACCGCATTGCTTACCTCAATGACCATCTTGTTCAGATAAATAAAGCCATCACTGATGGCGTTAACGTGCTGGGCTATACCTGTTGGGGACCTATCGACATTGTTAGCGCATCAACTGCCGAAATGTCAAAACGCTATGGGTTTATCTATGTTGACCGCGATAATCAGGGAAATGGTACGCTTCAACGCCGCCGTAAGAAGAGTTTTGTCTGGTATCAGACGGTGATCGCCAGCCGTGGAGAAATATTGGCAGAAGGAGCAAAACATGAGAAGTGAAGGTTTGTTACTGACGGCATTGCTGATGAGTGCCAGTGGCCTGGTACAGGCGGCCAGCGATTGTTCTCGTTTTGATAAGCTGCAACAAAAAGGCCCCGAAACACCTAGCATCAGCTCGGCCTGTGATACGGTTTTTCCGGAGTGGGGTGGTTTGCGCAGTGATATGGTTGACCACGGCTTTTTGGCTCAGTTTCAGCTGCTGACCAACCTGACCTATGACATCGCGGGTAATTGGAAAAATAAACCGAACTATATTGGGCAGCGCCTGACCACTGGTAATGTGATTGCCACTAATATTACCTATGATCTGTCACGAATCGGGTTCACCGATAATGCCCAGTTGAATTTCGGCGCAATGTACACCTACAACAACTTTAAAGCCATTGGTCAGGATGGGCATGTCGCGGTTAATGAACTGTCCATTTATCAGCCACTGTTGAATGACAGAGTGATACTTCACTATGGTTATTCGGCTTGGCTGAACTATTTCTATGGTTTGTATCTTGGAAGCAGTACGGCTTCATCCGCGCTGGGTCCGACGAGCGTGATGCTCAATCAGGCCGGGCTGCCCAGCATGAAGCCAAGCCCCGGTTTCGATGTTCGGATCTTTTCCGAAAACAAGCGTTGGTACGATCACTTTGGCGTGTTGCGCAGTCAAAGCTCAGATGGCCTCAGGGCTGATGCTGAGTACAATACTTATGGATTGCGTTGGAAAGTACCTCATGCCGGTACGCTGGTCATTAACGAAATCGGTTATCGCGTCAACTCAGCGCAAGACCTGCCGATGACGTGGGTCCGGGGCGGTTCTGTTTACAACAAGACACCTTACTTCAATTACAACACTGAGCAGGAAGAAGATAATACGTGGTCGCACTATCTGGCCGCGACTCACCAATTGACGCAACCTGACAGCAGCTTGCCATTCCGGGGCTGGTATATTGATGGGAAAACCAACTATGCGCCGCAGAATCGCAATGTGTTTGCCGCTGACGCCTCGTTAACGCTCTTCAGCATCGGCCCGTTTGATTCACGGCCATCGGATATGTTGTCGTTTGGTCTGGCCTATAACAAGTTCAGTGATGATGCCAGACGTTACTTCAAACGACACGGTAGCAACGCGGAGAGTTTCAGTACCACGGCATCTACCGCTTACACCATGCGGGTATCGAATGGGATTTATTGGACCAATCAGTTAGCGTGGACTCACCATCCGTCGTTCACGCCAAAAGAAGATGATGCTTGGAACGTACTGACACAGATTGTGATTAATTTATAATCTGCTGTTGAATTTTGTTCTCAGCATTTGAATTATCATCTTAATAGACCCATCCAACGTCGAGATGCGTGTCATATTTCCCCGCTGTGCGGGGAAATATAAGATTTCGTGTCGTCTCGCAGCTTGACGTTCACCTTGCAATCGCACTTTTCAGCCGGTTCATTATTGCGAGAGGGAAGGTTTAAAGCACGATGCCTTGGTGATAGTTATCTCTCCGCCGCCACCAACGCCTGCGCACAGGCCCATGCTGAACTCCATGCCCATTGGAAGTTATACCCGCCGAGCCAGCCGGTCACATCGACAACTTCACCGATAAAATACAGCCCCTGCACGTTGTGAGATTCCATCGTTTTCGATGACAGTTCGTTAGTATCTACGCCGCCCAGCGTGACTTCTGCCGTGCGATAACCTTCAGTGCCATTGGGTTGTACCTGCCAGCATTGCAGAGTGTCGATCAACGCTTGTTTCTGGGCAACATTGAGTTGCTTCAGCGAAATATCCGGTAACTGGCCAAGAGCTTGCAAACATTCCACCAGACGCTTCGGCAGCAGTTTGGCAAGGGCATTTTTCAGGCTTTGGTTAGGATGGGATTCCCGCTCATGATGTAAGAAAGCAGCCAAATCGGTCTCAGGAAGTAAGTTAATACTCACATATTCGCCGGGTTGCCAATAACTGGAGATCTGCAAAATAGCCGGGCCGGAAAGCCCACGATGGGTGAACAGAATATTTTCCCGGAATACCGTGCCATCGGTTGCGGTGACAATCGCAGGGACGGCAACACCGGAGAGCATTTGCAGCTGTTCCAGTAACGGCTTATGCAGCGTAAATGGCACCAATGCGGCGCGGGTCGGCAGGATATTGAGGCCAAACTGTTCCGCGATGCGATAACCGAACGGTGAAGCACCCAATCCGGGCATCGATAAGCCGCCGGATGCAATAACAAGTGAGTGTGCGCTTACGTTTTTCTCGGACACATGTCTATCGGTCAGGGTAATTTCAAACCCTTGTTCCGTTTTCCCGACGTGTGTGACTTCACTGCGTAACCGAATGGTAACCCGGCCGGCCTCGCACTCTTTCAACAGGAGATCGATAATTTGCTGGGCGGAATCATCACAAAAAAGCTGGCCTAAAGTTTTTTCGTGATAAGCAACCTTATGACGCTGAACGAGATCAATAAAATCCCATTGGGTATAACGAGCAAGTGCTGACTTACAAAAATGCGGATTAGCAGAAAGGTATGCCGCAGGTTCAGTATACATATTGGTGAAATTACAGCGTCCGCCACCGGACATCAAAATTTTGCGGCCTGCTTTTTTACCGTTATCCAACACCAGCACGCTTAACCCTGCCTGCCCCGCCTGTGCGGCGCAAAACAAGCCAGCCGCGCCGGCGCCAATAATCACTACATCAAATTTTTCCATTCGTTTGTTGTCTCTGTCTTGCTGTGTTTACTGTATTTGCCGGATGAATTTGTAGGAAATACACTTCATTGTGGAGGGACTATCGGCTAATTGCAGGGAAAAATAAGCATTTGTTTGAACTTTTATCATGACAAGTCATTTTTCATCAAAAAAATATCAAAACGTGATAACGGGATAACGTATTGATATTTTGGGGGAAATAATTAACTTTTATCTGGTTTATTGTCATCAAATCAAAAAAAGGTCATATTTCTCTTTTCCCGCCAGCATTTGTCACTGATAATGCGCCGCGTTCATGTCCTACTAACTGGCTTAACGTTTATGCTACATCTGTTTACTGGCCTGGAATTTTATACCGGCCTTATGTTAGTACTTGCTCTGTTGTTTGTGCTTTTCTATGAAGCCATCAATGGGTTTCATGATACCGCAAATGCAGTAGCAACAGTTATTTATACCCGCGCTATGCGCCCGCAATTTGCGGTTGCCATGGCTGGGGTTTTTAACTTTTTTGGTGTTTTACTTGGTGGATTAAGTGTCGCTTACGCGATTGTGCATCTGTTACCGACAACATTGCTGCTGAATGTCAGTTCAAGCCACGGCTTGGCGATGGTTTTCTCCATGCTGCTGGCGGCAATTATCTGGAATTTGGGAACGTGGTATTTTGGTCTTCCGGCATCCAGTTCGCATACGTTGATTGGTTCTATTATCGGTATTGGGCTGACCAATGCGATAGTGACTAACTCTTCGGTGGTTGATGCGCTGAATATCCCGAAGATGATACAGATTTTCATGTCATTGATTCTGTCTCCTCTGGTTGGTTTGGTGATTGCAGGAGCGCTGGTTTTTTTATTGCGCCGTTACTGGAGTGGCACTAAAAAACGCCGCCGTATCCACATGACGCCGGCCGAACGTGAAAAGCAGGATGGTAAACGTAAACCACCTTTCTGGACACGGACTGCTCTGATAATTTCTGCTGTTGGTGTGAGTTTTTCACATGGCGCAAATGACGGACAGAAAGGTATTGGCCTGATCATGCTGGTATTGATTGGTGTCGCGCCGGCTGGTTTTGTCGTCAATATGAACTCAAACAGCTATGATATTACGCGCACCCGTGATGCAGCGGTTCATTTGCAGCAGTATTATGAACAGCACTCTCCGGCCCTTTCTCATGCCATTGCGGAAAATCCGGTTGATTATTCAGTCGAAGATAAACTGCATATGCCTTTTCACTGTGATCCTTCCGGTGCATTGGTGGGTCTGAATAAAGTCAGCACCCGGCTGGGAAATATTCGTGATTTTAGTGAATTAACACCGGAAGAGCGGAGTAATTTGCGTCAGATGTTGATGTGTATCGCTGATACAGCGGGGACGGTCGCCAAGCTGCCGGAAACCAGTCTGGAAGATGCACGTTTTCTGAATAAACTGCGCAAAGATCTGCTGAGCACTGTTGAATACGCACCAATGTGGATAATCGTTTCTGTTGCTCTGGCTTTGTCTCTGGGCACGATGGTGGGTTGGAAACGGGTTGCGGTGACTATCGGCGAAAAGATTGGTAAAAAGGGCATGACGTATGCTCAGGGTGTTTCCGCGCAGGTGACAGCCGCAGTATCGATTGGTGTTGCCAGTTATACCGGAATGCCGGTATCGACAACTCAGGTTCTTTCTTCTGCGGTAGCCGGTACGATGATCGTAGATGGGGGTGGCGTTCAAGGCAAAACCATCAAAAACATCATGCTGGCGTGGGCACTGACATTACCGATTTCAATCATATTGTCGGGCTGCCTGTATTGGATTGCTCTGCAACTGATTTAGGTTATACAGAAGGGTTGGCAGCTTTTTAAGTTGCTCAACCCTTTTGATATCCGTTTTTTCAAACTCACGATCCATTCAAACTCACGATCCATTCAAACCGGCGCTTCTTCACCAGAGATATCGGGTTATTACTACAGCTATCAGACATAGCAAAGCCAGCCCGCATAACGCTTTCGTCAATAAAAATTGCTTCCGTAATCTTTCGCAGAAAAAAACCACATCAGCATTGTGATGGTTGAGGTAGCTTTGTGTATTGATATAGCGTACCAACCGAATACGTTTATTAAACTGCCCATCCGCCGTAAAAAAATCATTGCCATCAATGGACTGGTATAACATCGGATCCGCCTGACGTAGAACAAATAGTAAAGCTCGCAGTGAAGAGATATAACGTAATATGTTGATAATGAAAATAATTAAAATTGACCAGAAGAATGCAACTGCACTGAACATATTTCCCCCCTCCTTAGAGTGGCGCTGAAATACCAGATGAAAAGATAGCAATATAAATAATCACTGTCTTAAATTTTAGGAGGAAACGGCACTTTAGAAAAGCCAAACTATATTCCGTTTCATACAAACTATATTCCGTTTCATAATAGTGTTTGGCGGTAGGGATTTTTCCTTATCCCGCGCACCGCACGGGATAAGGAATACTTCTATCATTTGGGAAAGCCATTTAGCATGAAAATCGGGTTCAGAATGAAAGGAAACTCGAAAGACGGTGGATATAGATATATTATTTTCAAAGAGTTAAAAAAAGAAAGTAATAAGTTGTGATCACAACAACACTAAAAAGAGACACCAAACAGTTATAGTATAAGCATCGAATCATGGCATTTAATGCTGCCAATCCATATTGATGGAAGGAGTTCACTTATATGGCTTACAAACATATTCTTGTCGCAGTTGATCTATCTCCAGAAAGTCGGGTTTTAGTGGATAAAGCGGTTTCACTGGCAAGACCATACAACGCAAAAGTTTCTTTGATCCATGTTGATGTTAATTATTCCGATCTGTATACCGGTTTGATCGATGTAAATCTTGGTGATATGCAAGAGCGCATTGCGGATGAAACCCGTAATTCACTGAAAGAATTATCAGCTAATTCAAATTATGAAATTCAGGAAACGTTGAGTGGGAGTGGCGACTTAGGGCAAGTCCTTGTTGATGCAATTAAGCAATATGATATGGACCTTGTTGTTTGTGGTCATCATCAGGATTTTTGGAGCAAGCTCATGTCATCTGCTCGTCAACTCATTAACACAGTCCATGTTGATATGTTAATTATCCCATTACGTGATGAAGAGTAATCTTCCACTGAAAATTTATTCAATAAAATCGTCTGCTTATGCAGGCGATTTTTTTTTAGCAGGAATATGGCGCTTTAAAAAACACCATCTTTTAGAAATTTTTTAAAAATAAATAAACATAGTTATTGAAATTAAGTGAGTGAGTAGTGGTATATTCGGAAAGCAAACCGTAGTTACCTCACATTTTCAACAAAAAAGACACCTAATGAAAATCGCTGAGGAGCATCACATCAGAATGTTACAGGAAGCTATACATGAATATATCATCATCGCTGGTCGCATTTCTCGAATCTATCCAGAGTCATAATCCACATCAAGTTGAATATTTACAGGCAGTTAAAGAAGTCATGGCATCACTTTGGCCGTTTCTGGAGCGAAATCCCCAATATCGTGAGCAGAGCTTGCTGGAGCGTTTGGTCGAGCCTGAACGAGTCATTCAGTTCCGCGTCAGTTGGGTCGATGATCAGGGAAAAGTGCAGGTAAACCGTGCATGGCGCGTTCAGTTCAACTCCGCTATCGGGCCGTTTAAGGGCGGAATGCGTTTTCACCCTTCCGTGAATCTCTCCATCCTGAAATTTCTCGGTTTTGAGCAAACATTGAAAAATGCGCTGACAACATTGCCAATGGGCGGCGCAAAAGGCGGTTCTGATTTCGATCCGAAAGGCAAAAGTCAGGGAGAAATCATGCGATTTTGTCAGGCATTGATGACCGAATTATATCGCCATCTGGGGCCTGATACGGATGTTCCCGCCGGTGATATTGGTGTGGGTGGGCGAGAAGTGGCGTTTATGGCTGGCATGATGAAAAAACTGTCCAACAATACCGCCTGCGTTTTCACGGGCAAAGAACTCGCCTTTGGCGGCAGCCTGATCCGGCCTGAAGCGACGGGCTATGGTCTGGTTTATTTCACCCAAGCGATGCTGAAACGTCATGGCATGAATCTGGACGGAATGCGGATATCGGTATCTGGTGCAGGAAATGTGGCCCAATACACCATCGAAAAATGTATGGAACAGGGTGCTAAAGTGGTGACAGTTTCTGATTCCGGCGGCACCGTGCTGGACGACGAAGGTTTCACGCCGGAGAAACTGGCGCATCTCGAAGAGATCAAAAATCAGCGTTATGGCCGTGTTGAAGAGTATGCCAAAGAGCGCGGGCTGACGTTCCTAAAAGATCAAAACCCGTGGTCAGTGCCTGTCGATATCGCTTTGCCTTGCGCGACGCAAAATGAGCTACATCTGGAAGATGCGCAGAAATTGATTAAAAACGGTGTCAAAGCGGTTGCCGAGGGTGCGAATATGCCTGCAACCATCGCAGCAACCGAGGCTTTCCTTGAAGCCGGTGTACTCTTTGCGCCGGGTAAAGCGGCGAATGCGGGCGGTGTTGCCACTTCCGGGCTGGAAATGTCGCAGAACGCGATACGTCAGAACTGGAAAGCAGAAAAAGTGGATTTCCGCCTACAGCACATTATGCTCGACATTCACCAATCCTGCGTGGAATACGGTGGGGAATCCAAACACATCAACTATGTACAGGGTGCAAACATCGCCGGTTTTGTGAAAGTCGCTGACGCGATGCTGGCGCAAGGGATTTTGTAATTTCTTGCCACCAAAACGTTAAACGTCAGTCAGTCGGTTTTCTCTAGCCGCTGATTGGCAACTTGATTGTTTTCATTTGATGGTATACTTTTTTAAGTATAAATATTATTTATCCATCGATAAAAATGAAAATACTCATAATCAGAATTGATTTTCTTGGTGATATGATATGTACAACGCCATTAATTTATTCGTTGAAACAAAAATGGCCAAATGCTGAAATTCATGTTCTGGCTAATAAATATAATGCGCCAATCTTGGATAATAATCCCTATGTTTCACATATTCATACTTATGTATATAGTAAAGAATTCAGCAGAAATATAGAGCCGGGTAAATTTAATGCTTTAATAAACCGGATTCGGCTGATATTTAAATTAAGAAAAATTCATTTTGATCTGGGTATTATTCCAAATGGCGGCATGAATAAAAACAGTATTCAATTTATTAAACAACTTAATATTCCTGATTGCAGATGGCACACGCCGGAAAGTGAGTTTGATGACCGTAATAATGATCACATCGCTAATCGGCCTATAATACATGAATCCTTATCGGGTTTTTCTTTATTGCCTGAGCTTAAATCGCCTAGCGTCAGTGAATTAAGGGTGATGGTTTATCCTGATGAATTTATGAGAAAAAAGTGGTGTAATATAATAAACAAATCCAATAGAAAAAAACTTGGGTTCTTTGTATCCAACAAATCAGGGTATAGAAAATGGGATTTAGATAAATGGTTTATACTCTCAAATGAAATAGCAGATATTGCTGATATTTTTATTTTTCATGATCCCACGGAAAAAATAGGAAAACAGATTAATTCAAATTTCACCGTATTAGAAACAAATAGCATACAAGATATGGTTGCTGCAACGAGTTGGATGGATATGATAGTGTCAACAGATAGCGCACCTGTGCATTTAGGATCAGCATTAAAAATACCCGTTGTTTCATTATTCGAAAATAGGCCGGAGAAATATCTTCGCTGGCATCCAATCGGAATTAATCACATTTTAATAAAAAATGGAAAAATAGTGAATGATATTGAGGTTGTTTCCGTAAAAAATGCGATAATACAATTATTGGATAAAATAAATAACACTACGCCTGAAACATATATTTAATTAATTCTAAAAAAAAGGGCAATATATTTGCCCTGATTATCTATTTATTATAAAAAACAGCTAGTTATTATAAAAAACAGTTGGTTATTATAAAAACAGTCAGTTATTAAAAAACAGTGCTTATTTCTTTGCGGCTGCCCGTAATTCTGTTACGTTCTTGCCACCAATGCCCCAGTTATCGGTTTCGACTTCATCAATAATGACAAATGTGGTAGCCGGGTTCTTGCCCAGAACATCCACCAGCAACTGGGTTGCACCTTCAATCAGCTGTTTTTTCTGTTCGGCAGTTGCGCCTTCGCGGGTGATTCTGATGTTTACAAATGGCATGTATGACTCCTTCTATAAAATAAAATGCTTCCGGTGAAGCGGTTTTGTTTTATACCCGTCGTCTTTCAAGTTGTCCCTTGCAGCAAGCGATGCAACTCGAAATCCATTGGGTAGGCTACTCTCTTTTCTCTGCTGTAGCGATCCAGGCAGCGCAAAACAGGGTCAGTCGAGCAAAGAAATAGAAAAATGCCATCAAGCCAATTACTGAGCCAAAGGCGGCACCCGAAGGCGAACTGGCAAGGCGTGGCAGCATGATTGTCATCACTGATTTTATTGCCTCAAACCCGATAGCAGCGATTAATGTGCCCTGAAGCAGTGCTTTCCGTTCAGGCCGATGCCGAGGCAATATCCACAAAATCCATAGAAATAACAGATAATTGGCGGAAATGGAAATAAATAAGCCGATGGATGTCCAGACAGGATGCAACCATTCGATGTTTTCCAGCCCTAGCGCGTGGACAATGGTTGCCTGTGCAGAACCCGCGATGGAGTTTAAGGACAGTGTGATGACTAACGCGAACAGCAGGCCAAACAGCGAGAAAACATCACGGATATACTGGAAGTAGATTTTTTCTTTCTCTGCGTGATTGCGCTCCCAAACATCGCGGGATTGTGCAAGGATTGCTTCACGCAGATTACCGACCCAATTCACACCGGAATAAAGTGCAATCGCCAGACCGGTCAAACCAACGGCGGTTCTTTGTTTGATGGCTGTATCAACACTGTTTTTCAGGGTATTCGCCAGAGAGGGATCGCTGATGCTGTTGGCGATACCGTTGACGAGTTTTGCCAGCAAATCAGGGTTAGAGGCCAGCACAAAACCGGCGACCGCAAACGAGAGCATCAGAATCGGGATCAGGGACAAAAAGGAAAAATAAGTAATGGCTGCGCCAAACTGGTTGCCCATTCTGTCGTTGAACCGTTGTGCCGCCCGGATCAGATGAGCAATAAAGGGAATACGGCGGACAGTATGGTAGAAAGCATTTCCAATGCGGATCAGCCCATTAAGCAAGCCGCTATTTTTTTTATTCACAATGGTATCTGGTATTGGCTGTTATTCATAAATGCCAGTTTATGGCTGAATTGAAGAAAATCAACTTATCCAAACTGTCTGAAAAAAAGTCCACCCTATCTAACGGTGGACTTCTTGGCCTTATTCCAAAGGCATACGATATTGAATCACACCCGGTTTTTCGGCAACCCAATTATAAAGTTTTTGTGCGGTATGGTTGACTTCCTGTGTATGCCAATACAGGCGTGCGCATTGATGAGCAATGGCTTGCTTCTGGACATATTCAATCAAACGTTTACCAATTTGTTGCCCACGAACGTCGGGTGATACAAATAAGTCTTCAAGATAACAATAATTTTGTTCCGCCCAAGTTGAACGGTGAATGACATAATGCACAAAACCTAAGACCTGTTCGTCTTGTTTGGCAACTGCACAGTAAACCGGCTCAGTTTCATCAAAAAAGCGCTGCCAAGTTGTTTGGGTGACAGGATTAGATAAGCTGACTTTATAAAAATCTTGATAGGCTAACCAGTATGGTAACCATTGTTGATAATCTTGGTGTTGAACAGATACGACGTGAATATCTTGATTTTGCATATGACTCTTCCATCATCTTTGGTTGAAAATTGATGGCCAGATCATAATATTGACGTGGTACTCTTATAAGATACAGTTTTCCTATTTTTTACAGTACCAGTTTTGGTGAGGAGAGACTTTCGAGGGAATCCGGCTTTTTGTAAACTCTCTTCGGCCGGCTTCAATTTATCTATTTTGCTTGCGGATTTGTACTGCCAATTTTTGAATACCCATTTTGATTTCATCAGGGCTATGTGCTGCATAGCCAAAGAGTACAGCGGCTTTTTGTGATGCGAGTTGACAATATCGGGATAAGGGCTGTACTGCCAAACCTGCTTTTGCGCATTGGGTCATAAAATCATGCTCTGTCCATGAATCATTGAGCCAACACACCAAATGAACCCCTGAATCTGTTGGCTGAACCACCATCACATCAGCAAGATCTTGTTGAATCGCGTCAATTAATACCTGTTGGCGTTCATAACAAGCTTTACGGACTTTACGCACATGCCGGGCATAGTGTCCTTCCCGTATAAATAAAGCCAGTGCGGCTTGTTCTAAATGAGAACTACGAGTATCGGTATAATACTTAGCGGCACTAAATACATCGATTAAGGCTTCAGGCACAACCATAAAACCGAGCCTAAATTCGGGAAACATCATTTTGGTAAAAGTACCGGCATAGATGACTCTTTGCTGTTGATCTAACCCCTGTAAGGCTTGGATAGGATGAGTCCCATAACGAAATTCACTGTTATAGTCATCTTCAAAAATCCATTTTTGCTGATTCGCCGCCCAATCCAGTAAGGCAAAACGCCGAGCGAGGCTGAGTGTGACACCAAGCGGAAATTGATGCGAAGGAGCAGTATAAATAAGTTTGCTTTCTGCATGGCGCTGAATTATTTCCGGGATTTGCATACCCTCATCATCACTACTGATAGGGTGTACGGTAATCCCGAAACTTCGAAAAACATTCAAAGCGGCATCATAGCCAGGTTCATCTAAACACACTTGATCCTGTGGTTGTAACAACGCATAAGCAGCCAAATGAATCGCTTGCTGTGTACCATTAACAATAAGAATTTGCTGTTCGTTACAATTTACCCCTCGCGTAGAACGGACATACTGGCAAATTGCCTGACGTAAGGGCAAATAACCTTTTGGATCGTGAAACTGCCCTAATTGGTGATAGGATTGTCGCCAAGCTCGCCCTAATAATTTTCCCCAAAGCTGATGAGGAAATAAATCTATACAGCCAACACCAACATGGAACATTTTTTTTTCTTGGCTGAATAATGCTTGCCTCTGCCAATATGGCAATAAATGGGCAATATGTGGATTAATATCAAGCCGCTGAGCCGATCTATGCGCAGATTGTTTTATATTCTGCTGAATTTGAATCAATTGATCAGGAATCACATCTGCAACATACGTTCCTGAACTTGGTTTAGTGATTAAATACCCTTCATCCAATAGTCGTTCGAACGCCGCCAGTACAGAATTACGTGAAATTGACATCATTTCTGCTAAAGTGCGGCTTGAGGGCAGCTTTGTGCCAGCAGATAAATGCCCCTCTATAATCGCATTACGTAAAGCACAGTATAGGCCATCCCTAATCTGTCCTTTCAGCAAAATTAAATGTGGAAAATAGGCGGAGGAAGAAGCTGACATTAGACTGGTACCTTAAAATATCCGAAGTGTCGTCTATGATAAAACTACGGTAGCCTATCAGCTACCGTAGATTCAGATAATGACAATTGACTTAAAATAATAACTTTAATTACGGCCTTTGATTCCGCTGTGTGTGGCTGGGATCTCGGTATCGTGGCTTTCATTTTTCACAAAAGGCATTTTGCCTGAGAAAAGGTCTTTTTGAGCAGAACTTGCCAGATCCGCTGCGGAACTTGATACGTTAACGCCCATGTTTCTGCCTCTATCGTAGCCTGTGAGGGATTGATAGTTAACTTGTTGGCTATTCACCGATGCCTGACCTTGTGTGCTGTCAATCCGGCTGCCTGTCAGCGTGGTGTCACCCGCGATATTCAGGTTAACGCCCTGAGTGCCGTTCAGCGTTGATTGGGTGCCGATGATTTCTTGATTAAGCGTGTCGTAATTCCCTTTGAACTTGCCATCGAATCCTTTGGTTTTACCCATCAGACGCTCTTTTAAGTCCGCTAATCTTGCCTTGAGACTTGGCTTTTCATCTGTAGCTGCGGCTTGCGGAGTGTTGCTGTCAGCCGTTGCCGTCGCTTCATCACCTTTGGTGGTTTTGCTATAGCCTAAGCCTGTATCCAGACCAATATTCAGGCTGTCGGTTTTGTTTTTCAGGCTTTCAACGCTGAAGCCGCCACCGATGTTACCGGTGATCTGTTCAGCGTCGATGTTGGCGCCTCTGAAAGAGGTATCACGACCGCTGGTCAGAGTGACGTTACCACCCGAAATTTGGCTGTTTTGGTAAGTGACTTTGTTCAGTTGGTCAACGCCGAATTTCACGCCACCACCGATATTTAAGGTGTTGTCGATGATGCTATTTTCTGTGCCTGCGTTATTTCCGCTGTTGCTGTCATTACCTTCAGCATTACGCGCTTTATTGGAAACACTGCCTCTGCCATGAACATCAAAATTCCAGCCGTTGTTGTTAACCGTATCCTCAGCGGAATTCAGCGCGATTTCGCCACGCTGTGCTGCCAGATCAACCTGTTTACCGGAGACATTCGCGCCTTGCAGCGTCAGGTTATTGCCCGCATACAGATTGGTGCCTTGTCCGCCAGTGATGGTGCTGGTGTGTGCTGTGGTACTGATTTGTTGATTGGTGCTATAGCCCACGCCCGCGCTGCCCGCGAAATTATTGCCATCCGGGTTATTTCCGACGGTCAGGGATGCTTCTCCACGATGGCCTTGACTGTTTTGCTCCTTGCGGCTGGTGGCCTGATCGAACTGAAGATTGCCGCCAGCATTCACCTCTGCCCGGCCACTGCCGGCATTCATGTTGGTGCCCTGATAGCGTGCATCTCTGGTGGTCTGAACAGAAATGCCATTTCGGGCGTTGATGCTGCCGGTTATGGCAGCGCTATTGCTGCTGGACTCTGCCTGATAGCTGCCGTCGCCTTTACCATTGACGGATAAATCACTGCCAGTACTGGTGTAAACCCGCATTTGGGCTTTGCCGGTTGTTGTGGCGCTGCTGCTGTTTTGACGATTGTACGCGGCTTCGCTGGTATGGCTGCCGGCAGTCAGTGACACACCACCTTCATTGGCCTGATATTGCGTTCCCTGATCGTAAATATCACCGTGGGTGTCCACCTTGATATCGCCCGCGTTAACGGTCGTGACTACCGCGTCGGACTGATGGGTGTTGGTGTAATGGCTGTTGCCATTCATTGCCAATTCAACACCGGCATTCGGTACACCGGCTTTGGCAACTGAGGTATCGAGTTTCCCGTCTTTTGCTGCATTCACGGTTTTCTCGATCGGACGGCTGAGCATACTGTAATCGGACGTCACATTGATCTCACCGCCGACCTGTAATTGGCCGGTAGAATGTGACTGGGTATTTTCAGTTGCCTGATTATTGACCCGGCCGGCATTCGCCAGATAAGTGCCCTGAACCTGATATTGCGTGCCCTGCTGTTTCAGCTCCCCCGTCGCATTCAGCTCAAGGTTGCCATTGATCTGCGCTTTTGATACCACCGCGGTGGTACTGCCCTGAGTCTGGGTGTTTTTGGTGTAACCACCGTCTACGCCACCGCCGAATTTATCCATACCGCCGGTCGCAAAAATACCGCCGCGCACTTGCTCCTGTAGGCTTTCAGTGGTTGTCCGATCTTCTGCGGCAGTCAGGGCAATGTTATCGCCGGCAATGCTGGCTCCACCTTTTGTGGTGACCAGTTTGGCACCGTTGAACGTGGCATTTTTACCTGCATTGAAGACAAAATTGCCGCCGTTTAATTCCGCCTGCTGTTGTGTAATCAACGTGGTGTTCTGGCTGTCGAGATTATGCTCAAAGCCAGCTCCGGCGCGGTATTGCTTATCTTGTGCCTCATGAGCGTAATAGAGCAGGTTGAGATTGGTTTTTTCCTGCTGATTTTGGTTCTGTATTTCTGCGGCAAGCACGTTGATATCGCCTGAAGTATCGATATTCAGTTCTTCCATGCTTTTCACCAGACTGCCAATGACATTGATATCCTGATTACTGAGTAATTTCAGGTCAGCGTCAGAGACTAACTGGCTACCGGTGCTGGTCTGTTTATTGCTTTTTCCCCGGTTGGTATTTTTGGTGATGTTAAAGACCGTACCGGTTCTTTCATCCACGGTTTTCGTGAGATTGCTGACCGCATTATCGATGATTAACTTACCGTCGTTTGCATTAACATAGGCTCCCTCATGGGCTTTTATTTGACTTCCGGTAATCGTGATGCCCTCGGTTCCGTTCAGCAGTATTTTCCCGTCCGCACTGATTTCAGAGGCAAGTTGTGTTTCAGATTTTTCACTTTTGCCTTTATTGCTGCCCCCGCCAATGCCACCCCAGTAGGTTTTATTTTTTTCAGCCGATTTGCCCTCTACGAGTGTTTGTACGGCGATTTTGGTCTGTTTTCCGGCAGAGATAATGGTGTTTTTGCCAGAATGCAGTTCAGAACCGATAATTTCCGCATTACCCCCGGCGTTGATGCCCAGATCGCCTCCTGCCTTCAACTCACTGCTCACCATTTTCTGGCTAGTATTCGCTGTTGACCAGTTACCGGTTTGCAATTCCGCCGTGTGATTCTTTTTATAGCCTTTTTCGAAATCGGTTGATGATTCGACGATACCTGTCACGTTGATATCGTTTTTCGCGGAGACAGCAATTTGATTCCCGGCGGTAATTTTACTGCCACGGATTTCGACATTGCCTTCATTGGCGGTCAGGTGAACATTTTCCCGCGCTTTGAGCGAATTCCCCTCATGCAGATGTTTTTCATTTCCCTCGGTAACATTGTACTCCCACGATAATTTCCATTGGTTGTTGGTATCGCTTTTCACCTGATGGAGCGGTTGGCTGTCCAGCTTCAGGTTAGCACCGGTGATGTCGATATTATCGCCGTCAATATCGGTTGCCGTTATCTGGTCATTCCGGTTGGCCACCAGCGTAATGTTTTTTCCGCTCAACTGGGTACGGGCGACGGATTCGTTAATTTTGGTTTTTGACGTGTAACCGCCACTGAATGCGCCTTTATCCGTCTTCTCTTTAAATGAGGAAGATTTATTGAGCCGCCCCTCAGACAGCAGGTTCTGGCCTTCCAGCGAGATATCACCGCCTTGCAGATTAGCCGCCTGCAATTTCACATCGCCTTGAGAAGAAATCGCAATACCGTCAGCCGCACTCATTTTGCCCTGAATGTTGACGCCACTGCCTTGTGCCGTATTCAGCAGACGAATGCGTCCGGCCTGCATACTGCCGAGGTAATAACTGTCAAGTGCGCCAATTCTTGCCTGTTTTGAAGCCAGAACTTGCCCGTCTGCCGAAATCTGGTTATTGCCCGTGATAATGTTGAGCGCTTTTGTGGTGATGATTTTGCCGTTGATATCCATTTTCGGCGCGATCAGGTTCAGCACGTCATTATGGGACAAGCCACTGTTTCTGATCTGGAGTGCCTTTTGGTTGTCAAGCGTACTGAAGCCTTGCAGCGTGCCATTTTCCACCAGCGGATTGCCGACCACCAGCGAAGCCTGATTGGTGTTGATAAATCCGCAGCCATTACAGGTAATCCCATTCGGGTTTGCCAGCACATAGTCGGCTGCCATGCCGAAGATCTCTTGTTTACCGAGCAACAGTGACGGGTTACGGCTGATCACTTCATTCAGAATGATCGTGGCGGCCTGACCGTTCAAATGACTGTTGGCGGATAACTGCCCGGCCAGTTCTGACTGCCCAGCTGCCAGTGAGTTATTTAACACCGCCCCCATTTGGCTGACGTTAAAATCTTTATATTGGTTATGGGATAGCCCGGAATCGGACGGTGCGACGATATTGACGACAGTCGCGCCGTTTCCTGCTATGGATACATCCGGGCGATGAGCGCTATCACCGGCGGGAGTAATACCATCAGCGAAACTGCTTGAGCAGGTCGCCAGAATGATGGCCATTGATGCAGCCAGTTTCCCCGTAGGAGATAACCGGAACTTTTTCTTCTTCATATTATTACCCTCAGTGACTTTCTTTCTTGTGTGTATGCGACGCCCCTGAGAGAAAACTCTCAGGTTGGTTGCGGTTAACAAATGTTTATTAGCTAAAAGGTGTAGGAAAAACGGGTTAATAGCTGCATGGACTCATCCTCACGCCTGTTCGAGGGTGATAAGATTTTGCCGTGGCTCACGTCGATATCCGCCAGAAAATCCTGATAGCGTAAGGCCATACCGGCACTTAAGCCGGCACTGCTTTGCCATGATTCCCGGCTGCGGGCATTTTTGACCTGATCTTTGACCTGACCGATATCGGCGCCGACTCGCAGGGTCAGTGTGCTTTCTGGCAGTGCGATTGCATGGGATACGGTGTTTCTCAGATACCAGCCGTTATCCGCAGACAGGGCGCTATTGCTGAACCCTCGCACGGCACTACGGTCAGTGATATTGAGCCACTCAACACCGGGCAATCCGTTCGGGCTGTACTGAGCATACAGTTGGCTGTTGAACTGGTATGGCATGGAAAACAGGTTGAAATACTGCTGTAAATTGACGGACAGCTTTCCTTTGGTGAATTTCTTGTTCAGGCTGTTGGCTGACGTTTCAGCACCAAACCACGACGTTCCCTGCTCAATACCGGTATCGAAGGTAACCAGCCCGTTCGGGATAATCTGTAAATGACTCATTCCCAGCGAAAGTACGGTTAATGTCTGGCTATTGACGTCAGTTTTGGTGTCAATGAAATAGTTATTGAAACGCTTGTAAACCAGCTGGCTGTTCAGCGACGAGATTTGCGATTGATTGCGCTGGAATACCCATTCCGTCCGCAGGCCGGACTGTTGTGCGTTGCCGTACATCTTTACCGTTTGCGTCTGCAACAGCGGATGGCTGGTATATTGCGAATAACTGCTAAAACCGCTGAACGTCACCGCACCGTAAGGCAGTGAATAGAACAGCGTCGCTGCCCGGTTATATTGGGTATCGGGCTTATCGAGGGTACTGACACCACTGAAACTGATGAAATCGGATAACCCCAGTGGGCTGTCAACGCTGGCATTCAGCCGTCCCATCCATTTGCCGGTACTTTTCTGTCCGTAATTATCGGTGAGCGCAGTGAGATGCCACGGAGTGGAATGCTGGTTGTTCAGCCGAATAATTGACCCGCCATTTTGCCGGCCGGGCAGAATATCGAGCGTGGTTTTGTTCGATTGCAGACGATTCGACTGGTCCAGCCCTTGATCCAGCTGATTGAGGTTGAGTGGCTGGTTAATCAGGCCGGGAAATAACATCCGGCTGTTGACCCAACGATCGCCGCCTTCAATCGCTTCAACAAAACCCTCAACAACATTGATTCCCAGTTCGTTCTTTTGATGAAGCTCGTTTTTAATAAGATCGTTTTTAATAAGATCGCTTTGACGAAAACCGTTTTGGTTGGGCGGAATAAATTGCACCCGCGCCGTAATGTAACCTTTGGCAATATAGAGATTGGTGATTTCTGCTGCCAGCTGATTGACGTCATTGTGGGTAATACACTGACCGGGCAATGCCGTGAGCGTATTCAGTTCAGCCAGAGAGAGCAGGGTGATTCCCTGAAGATAAACGCCGCTGATAGCCAGACAGGGCGGCGCTTCCACCAGCACAGGAGATACGGTTTGCGGTGAACTGGTTCTTGATGAAACAGTTTTTGATGAAACAGCGTCAGCGCGATCACGAAATCCCCGATGGCGGCGCTGCTCAATGAGCTGATCGATTTCCCGCGAGCTGTCCTGTAAGGTTCTTCGGGTTTCATCCATAGAAAATACAGCAGAGTCGGCGGCTTTTGGCGATGCTCCGACTTGAAAGGAGAGAGATAAGAAGATGAAAACTGCCGTTCGTCTGAACATCGTAACATCCAAATGTTAATAATTAATTAAGCCGGAATATACATCGCTGTTATGGTTTACTCGGTCGTTATTAAAGCATAGAAACTATTTTATTTTGCTCTGATTAATGGAATCGGTATATTTTATATTGTTATTTACGCTTATATATTTCACTTAATTATTTATCAAAATCCATTTTGGTTAAGTTTTGTCGCTAGGATTGGAATTAACACAAATAAAGTGTGGAATTAACTAAAATTAAAAAGAATTTAGGAAAGGTATGCTTTTTTCAGGTTGTAAAAAGCATTAACTAAAAGTTTACATGAGTGATTAACTTTGGATGAAATTAATTATTTATTTGTTTATATTGTTTCGAAAATAATCACTTTACAAAAATTTCACTTTAATAAAAATAAAATGGAAATGAGAATGGTGGCATTAAATCAAATTAATGGCAGGAATGAATATCTGAAATAAATATGGAATCAATAAATAATATTCAGCCAATGAATAATATTCATTGGCTGAAAGTTATTACTTAATATCTAACAGCGAATAACGAAGATATTAAGCAACAATTGGCGCACGCCAGTCGTCAGAACCAGAAGTACCGGCAGTAGTGTGTTCCCAATCGATTTTACGATAAGACAGAGAAACACGAACTAACTGGGTGAACTCATTTTTAGCTGGATCCTGGCAGTGTGGCATTTTGCAATCGATGTCAACGATAGTGGCATCTACCAGTTTGGTAGTGAAGAAATGCTCTTGTTTACCTTCGATAGAAGTGCGGTACCACTTCAGTTCTACCGTCGTTAACATTTCACCGGAAGCCAGTGCGTTGTACAGCAGAGGAACGGCTTTGTTCAGTGCAACAGTGAAGCGGAAAGGCTTATGCGCACGTTGACCAGAAGGCTGACCAGACTGTGGATCAGTTGGAACGGTAACGACGTGGTCAAATTCCTGAACCAGCATTTCGTCTTCATGGCCTTGAACAAAGATATTACCTACAGATTCGGCAGTGAATGCGCCAGCGGTAATGTTGCCCTGAGTTTTTCCGTTGATGGAAATATAACATGGAGTTGGCATATGAATATCCTATAAATAAATGACCAATGTATGTGTAAGTGTTCATTCATTGCGTGATTATTCCATTTATGAATGAAAAATGATTCAGTGAAAAGTTATTCATCGGAAACAATTCATTGAAAAACGATTCATTAAAGAAATAAACAGAGCGATACCGAACACTCGCCGCGAATAATAAAGCTGAAATTCGCGAATGCAAAGTAATTTGTAAATTGCAAGATAAGCCAAAATACAATCACGAATAAATATTTTATAATTATTGCCGTTGTGGATTTTATGGCTGAGTTTTTATAAAAAGGAAGATTTTTCTCTGTATAAAAAACAAGCTTGTTTTTCGGTTGTTTTTTAACTATATGATATTTATTTATTTTTTGTCATCAAAAAAATCGATTTTCATGATCATTCATAAAGTGTGATGTACGTCAAAAAATGAGCCGGAAAAATGTTTTTATGACGAATAATTAATCCAGATCCGTTGTCTTTGAAGGTGAATCTTATATATCCACGCTGCGTGTAATATATAAACATCCACAAAATCATTCATAAAACCATTCACAAAACCAGCTGAATGGTTTTGCAATCCATATGGGTTCAGTCAGAAATAAAGAATAGAGTTGATAATAAACAGATGTCATGATTTTGATGTGCGTATTTTATTCATAACAGATGAAAAATATTCCTTTTTACGCAATTAACAGGTAATCGGTCTATCTACTCCTATAAAGAGTAAAACCAAACTTTTATCTATTATGTAAGGCGAAAATAATTATAAATTTCTAAAGTTAGCCACAAATGGATTAAAAGCCAGAATAGAGAGTATTATCAATTAGTGTTTTGGCTTTACATCAAAAAAATAAAGTGTCAAACTCGCTATTGACGTTTTTTTATATCGATGCTAGTTCCAGGATTGGACAGAATATTTCTGTATATCTATATGATGATATATAAAAATCTACTTGCGCCTGCAAATACAGTTGCTTTCCGTTTCCTAATTCCATTAGGCCGGCCTGCAAACTGTGTTTGTTTTATGGTGAATGTTATAGGGTGAACGTTATATAGATAAACGTTATATGGATAAATATTGCAATTATTCTTTTGCCAATAATGGTTGTTAGACAGTTCATGGTTGTATTAGCCAAAGGGTTGAAATATGAGTAAGAATAGTCCGGGTAGCGTAGCTCCAAAAGAAAGAATTAATATTAAATATGTCCCGAATACCGGTGACCAAACCGCAGAAGTTGAATTACCCCTGAATCTTCTGGTGGTTGGCGATTTAAAAGGTAAGCAAGAAGATACGCCAATCGAAGAACGGCAAACGGTTTCTATCAATAAAAATAACTTTAATGCCGTCATGAATGAGGCAAACATCAACCTGACTTTCAATGTCCCGAACCGCCTTGAAGAAAAGAGCGAAGACGATTTGTCGGTTAATCTGGAAATTAAATCACTGAGTGATTTCTCACCGGATAATATCGCGAAGAAAGTACCAGAGCTGAATAAACTGCTGGAATTGCGTGAAGCATTAGTTGCGTTAAAAGGCCCTCTGGGAAATATCCCGGCTTTCCGCTCCCGCCTGCAATCACTGCTGGAGGATGAATCCGTTCGTGAGCAACTCCTGAAAGAACTTGAAATCGTCAATAAAAAATAACTCGTTAAAGGAATTTTAAATGGCTCAGCACGAAGAAAACAGCACAGCACTTGCTTCTGGCGCAACGACTTCTTTGCTTGATGAGATTATGTCTCAAGCAAGAATCACACCTGAAAATGACGGCTATTATATTGCAAAACAGGGTGTTGCTGCTTTTATTGGCAGCATTCTGAATACCGGCTCTAACGAAGACCCAATCAACAAACTTCTGGTTGATAAGATGATTGTTGAGCTGGATAAAAAGCTGAGTGAGCAGATGGATGAAATCATGCACGCGAAGCCATTTCAGGAGCTGGAATCTTCCTGGCGTTCACTGAAGATGCTGGTGGATCGCACCGATTTCCGTGAAAACATCAAAATCAATGTTATCCACGCCACAAAAGATGAATTGCTGGAGGATTTTGAATTCTCTCCAGAAATTATTCAGTCCGGTTTCTACAAACATGTTTACGCCACCGGTTACGGTCAGTTCGGTGGTGAACCGGTTGCTGCCGTCATCGGTAACTATGCGTTCACCAACACCACACCGGATATCAAACTGATGCAGTACGTCAGTTCCGTGGGTGCAATGGCTCACGCGCCATTCCTCTCTTCTGTGTCACCTGAATTCTTTGGTGTTAACAGCTTTACTGACCTGCCAGCTATCAAAGATCTGAGATCCGTCTTCGAAGGTCCTTCACACACCAAATGGCGTTCACTGCGCGAGTCTGAAGATTCCCGTTATCTGGGCCTGACAGCACCGCGTTTCCTGCTGCGTCTGCCGTATTCCAATGTTGAAAACCCAATCAAGAACTTCAACTATCAGGAAAATGTCAGCCTTAACCACGAGCACTACCTGTGGGGTAACACCGCTTACCTGCTGGCGAGCTGCCTGACTGACAGCTTTGCGAAATACCGCTGGTGTCCGAATATCATCGGCCCGCAAAGCGGTGGTGCGGTGAATGACCTGCCTGTGCATCTGTACGAAGCGATGGGTCAGGTTCAGGCGAAGATCCCGACTGAAGTGCTGATCACTGACCGTCGTGAATTCGAACTGGCAGAAGAAGGTTTCATCACCCTGACCATGCGTAAAGGCAGCGATAACGCCGCGTTCTTCTCTGCTAACTCGGTTCAGAAGCCAAAAGTGTTCCCGAATACCCGTGAAGGGAAAATTGCGGAAACCAACTACAAGCTGGGTACTCAGCTGCCATACATGTTCATCATCAACCGTCTGGCGCACTACATCAAAGTGTTGCAGCGCGAGCAGATCGGCTCTTGGAAAGAGCGTCAGGATCTGGAGCGTGAACTGAATATGTGGCTGAAACAGTACATTGCTGATCAGGAAAACCCACCAACTGACGTTCGTAGCCGTCGTCCGCTGCGTGCTGCTGAAATCAAGGTACTGGATGT
Source organism: Enterobacteriaceae bacterium (assembly GCA_031253755.1). Lineage (GTDB taxonomy): Bacteria > Pseudomonadota > Gammaproteobacteria > Enterobacterales > Enterobacteriaceae > Xenorhabdus. The sequence goes on along the minus strand of JAIRVT010000061.1, from coordinate 18,856 downwards.
TGAAGGCGATCCAGGCTGGTATCAGGTAGCGATGCAGGTTCGTCCGCACTTCAAATACATGGGTGCAAGTTTCGAACTGTCGTTGGTCGGTCGTTTGGATAAGGAATAATCATGGCTGCGCTGTACAGTTGGAACAGAGGCAGCTCTGCCAGTCTGTTCGAGCGCATTCAAGGGAAGGGCTCCGGCTCTTCCCGCCAATCACGGATGCGTGCTCTGCTTAACTCGATAAAAACACATTTGAACGAAGTGCTTAATTCGCGCCCCGGTGCCTGTCAGAGTGCCTTTGAACTGGGTGTTATCGATCTGAATGATGCCACCGCAACATCAGTGGATTTCAAGAAAAGTATCGAATGGGCGATAGAAGAGTGTATCAAAAATTATGAGCCACGAATCTCAAAGGTTTCTGTCAGCGCCATCAATGATGATTCAGACCCGTTGCTGCTGAACTTTCATATCAGCGCGGCAATTTCTCTGGATGACATCAACGATGTTGTGGAATTCAGCATCCAGTTGGATAACAACCGGCGCTATTGTCTGGAGCGAACTCAATAAATGTCATTTGAAAAATATTTCAGAGATGAGCTGAACTATCTACGCCAACTGGGGAAAGAAGCCGCAGTTGAGCGCCCTCATCTTGCCGCATTTTTGTCTGAACAAGGCTCGGACCCTGATGTCGAACGTTTGCTGGAAGGTTTCGCTTTCCTGACAGGTAACCTGCGTGCAAAGATTGACGATCAATTCCCGGAGCTGACTCACGGCCTGCTCAATATGCTCTGGCCTAACTATCTGCGTCCGACACCCAGCATGACCATCATTGAATACACGCCTGATGAGAGTGTGGTGACGAAAGCAACACAGGTTAAGCGTGGCACTCAGATTATGAGTGGCACGATGGCAGGGCAGGATGATATTTACGCTAATGATAAGCCCGCTAACGGGAAATCGTCTGACAAAGATGACAAACACAATCGCTGTATCTTCACATTGTGTCGTGATGTCTGGCTGTTTCCGTTCTCCATTCAGGACATTTCTGTCAATAACAGTAATGAACAGGGCATTATCGGCCTGAATTTCGCCTCAAAAACCGAATTGAATCTGCATGAGCTGGAATTGAATAAGCTGCGTTTTTACCTGAGTGGTGATGACTATACCACTTCCCAGCTCTATTTCTGGCTCTGCTATTACTTCGAAAAAGCGGAACTGGTGGTGGGTGACAGGGTGATTCCTCTGTCGGATTTTGATTTCTCGCCAGTGGGCTTTGAGCGGGAAGATGCGCTGTTGCCTTACCCGAAAAATGCCTACATGGGTTATCGCATCTTGCAGGAATACTTCTGTTTTGCTGAAAGTTTCCTGTTTTTTGATGTGAAGGGTGTCCCAACGCTGCCGGAAGATCTCAAAACCAACAACTTCAAACTGAATTTACACTTTACTCAGGCTCTGCCGCCGGAAGCTAAAATTCGTCACGATACTTTCCGCCTGCACTGTACACCAGCCATTAACCTGTTCTCGATGGACAGCGAAGCCATTGAGCTGAATGGCAGCCAGACGGAATATCCGCTGAAAGCCAGCTACAGCTACCCGGATAACTATGACATTTTTTCTATCGATGGCGTGGAAAGCTGGCTGACGGGTAAAAATGGCGAGCGCAGTAAGGCGCGGATCAGCGGGCGGGTCTACACGCCGTTTGAAAGTTTCGACCATCAGGCGAATAGCGAAAATGAAAGCGCAATGCGTTATTACCGCCTGCGGGTAAAAGAATCGCCATTCCGCCGGGGGCTGGAACATTATATTTCCTTTGTCCGTGGTGATGAATCCGAACTGATCAGGCAACAACTGCAAGAAAATGTCTCTGTCAGCCTGACCTGCACCAACCGGGAAATGCCGTTGGAACTGCGCGTCGGCGACATTAATTATCCTTCGATCGGCAGCCCGACCTTTGCGACATTCCGCAATATCACGCGTCCGTCAGTACCGCTCTATCCGTTAATGGACGGCGGGCTGCATTGGTCGCTGCTGTCCAATATGTCGCTGAACTACATGACATTGCTGGATAAAGACGCCCTGAAACAGGTGCTGCGCACTTACGATTTCCCCAGCATCCACAACCGTCAATCCCAGCGGTCATCGCAGAAGCGGCTGGACGCCATCGAAAAAATCGAGACAGTACCGACGGATCGCCTGTTCAAAGGGCTGCCGGTGCGTGGTTTGCGTTCCACGCTGTATATCCGCCAGCAGGCATTCAGTTCAGAAGGTGAGCTTTACCTGTTCAGCACGATTCTGTCACGGTTTTTCTCACTGTATGCCAGCGTCAATGCTTTTCATATGTTGAAGGTAATCAATTTAGATAATCAGGAATGTTATGAATGGCCGGTACAGATAGGTCAACACTCGTTGATGTAACCCTTGCGCGAAAGTCTGCCACACCGTTGGAAGTGGATATCGCACGCTACAACTTCTATCAGCTTGTTGAGTTAATTAACAAGCTGGCGGTAGCGTGGGAAAAAACCGGGGAAACCGATTGGCCTGATCGTGAGGCTATCCGTTTCAAATCCAGCGCCAGTCTGGCATTTCCGACACGCGACGTGATTTCGCTGACACAAAACGCGCAAGGGCGTTTTGAAATGGAAGTCTCTTTTCTGGGGCTTCACGGCAGCCAGTCCCCGATGCCGGGCTATTATCTGGACTCGCTGGCGTGGGAAGACGCACAGGGCGAGAACCGGCTGACGGATTTCCTTAACCTGTTTAACCATCGCTTGATCACGTTACTGCACCGGGTTTGGCGCAAGTACCGTTATTACATCTGCTTTGAAAACGGTGGCAGTGATAGTTTTTCCCAGCGCATGTTCTCGCTGGTAGGGCTGGGAAGTGACGTCAACCGCCGGCTGCTGAACATCAATCACAGCAAAATGCTGGCCTATGCCGGATTGCTGGCAAGCCCCGGCCGCTCACCGGAAGTCATTTGTAGTCTGGTTTCGCATTGCTTTGATTTGCACGATGTCACGCTGCACGGCTGGCAGTTCAGAAAAGTCACGATCCCTGATGACCAGCAAAATCGTCTGGGACGCCAAAATAAAGGGCTAAGAGTCGGTGATAAAGAACTGTCCGTCTTAGGCATGAACTTTGTCATTGGGACATGGATAGGCGATTACAGCGGCAAATTCCTGCTCAGTATCAACAACCTGACCCGTGATCGGTTCCTGTCATTCCTGCCTGATGGAAAGAATTATCTCCCCTTGGTGATGTTTATCTCTTTCATCATGCGTAGCCAGTTTGCGTGGGAATTGCGTCTTGGTCTGGCAGAAAATCAGGCTGGGGGCATGGTGTTAGGAACAAAACAAAACAACCATTTGGGGTGGACCAGTTTTCTTGGCGAACCGGAACAGAAACCCTTTGTCACAATTTCAGTTATGGAATAACGACTATGGAAAAACATCAACCAACACTTTTACTGCGGGTGCTGAACAGTGAGCATCTGGAAAGCGGGCGCTCCGCGAGCTGCCAGTTTTCAACACAGGGCGGTACGGTCGGCAGCAGTGAAAGCCACCTGTGGTCTGTGCAGGACAGTCAGGGCAATATTCACGCGTCACAATTCGCCATTCAGTGGCGTGATGGTGCATTCTGCCTGCAAGTACTGGCGACATCGGTGCAGATCAATAATGCCAAATTAACGCCGCAATCGAGCCTGACACGCCTCCAGCAAGGCGATCAGATTAAAGTCGGCAAGCTCACCATTAAGATCCATATCAGCTTTTCTGAAGATGACCGGGTTGATCCTTCAACGGTATCCCCTGAGTCGCTGGTTTCCAGCTACAGCAATCCCTTGGATGCCATGATGGAAGGCGTGTCGCTACAAAAATCGGCTTTTGCCGATGATAACGACATTGCACCGACCATTTTGCACCGTTTCAGCGATGATCCTCTCAAGGTGCTGGACAGCGAAAGCCTGACCACATTGAAAGCACAGATTGAACCGGATGATACCGAGCAGCTTTTACCGCCGGATCATTATCAATCTCCCTCATTTGCTAACCCTATTTCTGATAACCGAGGCAGTGTTATGGATCAGGAGTTCCTGGATTTACCGGATATCGCGTCTGACCGGCATTATGAAGATATGGATGTTGACCATGTTGCTATTACACCGTTGATGCGTGGGCTGAACACCCAGTTACCGCTGCACGATACCCAGCAGGCAAACGATTTTCTGCAAGAAATGGGCAAAACCATGAAAGCGGCGATCGAAGGGTTGTTGGCGCTCCAGCGTGAACAGCACGGTCTGCGCGACAAACAGCTTCGTCCGATTGAAGATAACCCGCTGCGCCTGAATATGAATTACGACACCACCATGCAGGTGATGTTCTCTGATCAGAAAAGTCCGGTTCACCTGTCAGCCCCTGCGGCGGTGGCAGAAAGCCTGCATAACCTGCAACTGCACTATCAGGCCAACCGGGAAGCCATTTCAGCGGCACTGGATACCATGCTGGACGCCTTTTCCCCTGACCAGCTGTTACGCCGCTTCTCGCATTATCGCCGCAGCAATGACGTCAGAAACAAAGACTCGGCATGGGCGTGGGAAATGTATACCAACTATTACCGCGAATTAGCTTCCAGCCGCCAACAGGGGTTTGAAAAGTTATTCCGTGAGGTGTACGAGCAGGCTTATGACCGCGCATTGCGTCAGGGCTTAGAGGACGCCAGCGATGAAACATTCCGGTAGTCAGCAGGGTTGTTGTCAACGGACGTGGTTCACAGGGATTTTATTATTGTCAGTGATGTGGCTGAACGGATGTAGCAGCACGCCCGCGCCGGTCGAAAAACCGAGTGAGCAGCCATCGAGCGTTCGCATCACGTTGTTGGCTGAGCCGGATATCAACCACAACGAAGATGGCGAGCCTGCACCGGTGGAGATGAATCTGGTGTATCTCAGCGAAGATTCACGCTTTCTGGCGGCGGATGATGAGCAGCTTGAAAGTGGCAAACTCGAAAAGTCGTTAGGGAAAAACTATATCGATCATCAGGATTACACCCTGTTGCCGGGGCAATACAAGCCGCTGGAAGTGCTCACATTAGAAAAGAAAAGTCGTTACATCGGTGTCGTCGTTCATTACGCAAATGCGAATCAGTCTGAATGGAAAAAGATCATCCGGGTAAAAGACATAGGCCGCCATTACAACATCTTGGTGCATGTCAGAAATAACGACGTCGAATTTAGAAAAGAGGAAGAGGAGTAATCATGGCAGGAAAAAATCGGGTGATTTGGAAAGAAGGTTTATTCATCAAGCCACAACATTTCCAACAACAACAAAAACACAATGATTATCTGGCCCATAGCCTCGTTTCGGCGTTGGCGCCATGCGGCCATGGTTTCAGTTCGCTCAGCATCAATGATGATTTGCTCAAGCTGGGGCGCATCGGCATTACCGAAGCCAGTGGCATCATGTCGGACGGCACGATATTTTCCATACCGGGTCAGGATATGCTGCCAACACCGCTGGTTATCGAAAATACCAATGATCTGAAAAGCAAAGATATCTATCTGGGGCTGCCGATGATCAACGACACCATCCGTGAAGTGACCTACATCGATGAGCAGAACCAGAGCGCCGTCCGCTACCGGGAACTGATAAGCGATACCCGTGACCTGCATACCAAAGGCGGTGATGCGACCCTGCTGAATTTGGCGCAACTGAAACCCGTACTGATGCAGGGTTCGGAAGATATGAGTGCCTACACCGCGATCCCGTTGTGCCGTATTCAGGAAAAACAGAAAGACGGCAACATCGTGCTGGATAAAGAATTTATCCCGACCTGCCTATCCATTTTTGCCTCAGAGCGGCTCAAACGCTTTATGGTGGAAATCGACGGTATGCTGACAGAACGCTCAAGATCATTGGCAACGCGCATTGGCTCTCCGGGCCAGCAGGGCGTGGCGGATGTGGCCGAATTTATGATGCTGCAACTGTTGAATCGCGTTCAGCCGCTCTATAGTCATTACGCGAAGCAGACCGTTCTGCATCCGCTCCATCTGTACACCGAATTGCTCCAGACCTGTGGCGAGTTACGCACGTTCACCGATCCCAGCCGTCTGCCGGAAAATTTGGCGCCTTATGAGCACAATAACCTGACCAAATGCTTTCAGCAGGTTATGCACGCCATCCGCGACTCACTGAATGTGGTTCTGACACCGCGCGCGACCAATATCATCCTGAAACAGAGTGATGGCGGAATTCGTGTGGCGACCCTGCACGACAACGATCTGCTGCGCAAAGCCGAATTTGTTCTGGCGATCAGCGCCAGCACGCCGCAGGAACAGCTGCGCCGTCAGTTCGTCCAGCAAACCAAAGTCACGACGATGGAACGCATCCGCGATCTGGTCAGCGTCCAGTTACCGGGCGTACCGTTGGTTCCGCTGTCTGCGGCACCGCGCCAGTTGCCATATCACTCTGGCTATACCTACTTCCGTCTGGATCAGAAAAGCCCGGCATGGAAAGAGATTCAGGCAGGCAACTCCATCGCATTCCACGTTTCAGGGGACTTCCCTGACTTAGATATGCAGCTCTGGGCTATCAGGGGCGGTAAGGATTAATTATAAGGATTCGCTATGAGGATTCGCCATGAGTGAAATCAATGTTGACAGTCCGTCACTGGAAAAATTTGAACAACAGTCTGAAACACTGAAAACGTTTCAGCGCCAGTACCAGCTCCCGCTACGTGGCGAAAGCCTCAACCCGATGATCGATGCCGCCACGCCCTTATTGGGCATGGTGCTGCGTTTGCAGGACATGAGTGATCAGGCGTTGCCGGAGAAACTTTACCAACAGGTTGTGACTGACATTCGCGCGATTGAGCAGCTGCTGCAAACCAAAGGCTATGAACCCGGTGCGATTGTTTCATTCCGTTACGTACTGTGTACCTTCATTGATGAAACCGCACTGGGGCACGGTTGGAACAGCCAGAACGGCTGGTTGAAGCAATCACTGCTGGTTCACTTCCACAACGAAACCTGGGGCGGTGAAAAAGTCTTTGTATTGCTTGAACGCTTAATGGGCGAGGCTCAGCGCTACCAGCACCTGCTGGAGTTCATTTACCTCTGCCTCTGTCTGGGCTATCGCGGACGTTACAAAGTCAGCACCCAGAAAAGTGATGACTTTGATCGCCTGTTCCGCCGCTTGCAGCAACAGCTTCACTCACTGCGTGGCGAAGCACCGCCGACCACACTGTACGTCAACATCAACGAGCGCGATGCACGTTATCGCCTGAGCAGACGCCTGAAAGTCAAACACCTGTTTGCCATCAGCCTTGTTCTGCTGGTGGTGATTTACAGCTTCTATGCCATACGCCTCGGTGATCAGACCCAAGGCATTTTAGAGCAGCTAAGTAAATTATTGAGATAGGAAGTCGCCATGATTCAGATTGATCTGCCCACGCTTGTAAACCGTTTAAACCCGATGACCCGCCATGCACTGGAAGCGGCGGCGGCATCCTGTGTCAGCCAACAGCAGCCGGAGATCACGGTTGCCCAACTGTTGCTCCAGATGATCGACACACCGCTCAGCGATGTGCGCCTGATCCTGAATAAAGCAGACATTGATAAAGATTTATTGAAAGAACAGCTCGATCAGGTGGTGAATCATCATCAGGCAATCGTCCAGACTTACCCGAACTTCTCGCCGATGCTGGTGGAGTGGTTGCAGGATAGCTGGCTGCTGGCCTCCACTGAAATGCAGCACACTGAACTGCGCAGTGGTGTATTGCTGATTGCCCTGCTGTTCAGCCCGCTGCGCTATCTGACGCCACAACCTGCGCGCCTGTTGGCAGGCATTAACCGTGAGCTGCTGCGCCAGAACTTTGCGGAATGGACCAACGGCTCGGCTGAACAGCCGTTTAGCGTCGGTGATAAAGAAGGCGCGGGCGTTCATCCGGCCAACAGTGACAGCCTGCTGGCACGCTTTACCCAGAACATGACGGAACAGGCGCGTCAGGGCAAACTCGATCCGGTGCTGTGCCGTGATAATGAAATCGACCTGATGATCGACATTCTCTGCCGCCGCCGTAAAAACAACCCGATTGTGGTGGGTGAAGCCGGTGTTGGTAAGAGTGCCCTGATTGAAGGTCTGGCGTTGCGCATCATCGCTGACCGCGTACCGGACAAACTGCGCAACAGCGAACTGATGACACTGGATCTCGGCGCATTGCAGGCTGGCGCGGCGGTGAAAGGGGAATTTGAAAAACGCTTCAAAGGCATTATGGCGGAAGTTAGCCAATCACCAAAACCGATCATCCTGTTTATCGATGAAGCGCATACCCTGATTGGGGCCGGTAATCAGGCGGGCGGGCTGGATATCTCCAACCTGCTGAAACCTGCGCTGGCACGTGGTGAGCTGAAAACCATCGCCGCCACGACATGGAGCGAGTACAAAAAATACTTCGAAAAAGACGCGGCACTGTCCCGCCGTTTCCAGCTGGTGAAAGTGTCTGAACCGAGTGCAGGGGAAGCCACCGTGATCATGCGTGGCCTGCGCGCCATTTATGAGAAAGCCCACGGTGTCCTGATTGATGATGAAGCACTGAAATCGTCTGCGGTGCTGAGTGACCGCTATCTCTCTGGTCGCCAACTACCGGACAAAGCGATTGACGTGCTGGATACTGCCTGCGCTCGCGTCGCGATAAACCTGACATCACCACCGCGCCAGCTCTCCTCACTGACCACCGAACTGCATCAGATGCAGATGGAAATCGAGGTGCTGGAAAGAGAGCAACGGATGGGGCTGAACGACCATGCCGAGCGTCAGGAAGCGCTGAAAAATCAGCAAGAAGAAATTCAGCAACAGCTCACCACACTGGAAAGCGACTGGCAGCAACAACAGGCATTGGTGAAGCAGATCATCGAACTGCGCAGCCAGTTGTTATCTGATGATGAACCCGAAACGCATTCTCATAAAGAGAAAGCAGCGAAAGAAGCGGTTCAAGAGGCAAAAACGGCAGCGGATGAGCTGGCTGCTGATGCAGCAGGAGATGATGTTACCTATCTGGAAGAAACCACCGTTGAGCCAGTCAGTGAACTTTCTCTGATGGAAAAACTGGCGCAACTCAATGGGCAGCTGGCGGAACTTCAGCGCAAGCAAACACTGGTTTCTCCTCATGTTGACAAAACCCAGATTGCCTCGGTGATTGCAGAGTGGACCGGTGTGCCGTTGAATCGCCTGTCACAGAGCGAATTATCCATCGTGACCGAACTGCCGGTGCATCTGGGGCAGAGCATTAAAGGTCAGGATATTGCGATTCAGTATCTGCATAAACATCTGTTGACCGCCCGTGCTGACCTGCGCCGTCCGGGACGCCCGCTGGGGGCATTCCTGCTGGTGGGGCCAAGTGGTGTCGGTAAAACCGAAACCGTATTGCAACTGGCCGAATTGATGTTTGGTGGCCGCCAGTATCTCACCACCATCAACATGTCGGAGTTTCAGGAAAAACACACCGTTTCACGCCTGATCGGTTCACCGCCGGGTTATGTCGGTTACGGTGAAGGCGGCGTGCTGACCGAAGCCATCCGCCAGAAACCGTATTCCGCTGTGCTGCTGGATGAAGTGGAAAAAGCACACCCGGACGTACTGAACCTGTTCTATCAGGCTTTCGATAAAGGTGAACTGGCAGACGGCGAAGGCCGCATCATTGACTGTAAAAACGTGGTGTTCTTCCTGACGTCGAACCTCGGCTACCAAACCATTGTTGATTACGCCGAACAGCCTGAACAAATCAACGACCAGCTCTATCCTGAACTGGCAGCGTTCTTCAAGCCGGCACTGCTGGCACGTATGGAAGTGATCCCGTATTTGCCATTAGGCCATGAAACGCTGAAAACCATCATTAAGGCCAAACTGGCCCGGCTGGACAACCTGCTGAAACAGCGTTTCAACGCCGAAGTCACTATCAGTGATGATGTGTCTGAAGAGATCCTGCTGCGCGCAACACGTGCTGAAAACGGTGCACGTATGCTGGAATCCATCATCGATGGCGCACTGTTGCCGCCGGTTTCATTATTGCTGTTGCAGAAAATGGCCGCCGGTACCGCAATCCGTGCCATTCGCCTGACCGTCGCAGAGCATGAGTTTCAGGCCGAAGTGGAGGAGGCAGAATAATGAAACAGCGGCTGAAAAGCGCGTTAGCGTTATTGGAAAATGACACTATTGAACAATTGGTTAGCCATTTTTTGCTGGTTAACCAAAACGCGCGTTTTGATGCCCTGTTGGTTTTTCTGCTTAACATCCATGAAAACAGGCTGGAATGCTGTAATTGGCCTGACATTGCTCAGCCAAATGTCTTTCTGTCAGCGATCGACCTGTCGGATCAGGACCTGCCGGAATCGCAGCAAACCCGCTCACGCAGACTGTTTGTGAACATTGATGACGTCAATAACCCGCTGATACAGGTACTGCGCAAGGGAACGCCCACCGTCTGGCGTTCCCTTAATCACGGGGCGCGTATTGACGATCTTCACTTCCGTACATTCGTTGCCGAATTACCGCATAACTGTGGGTTGTACGGTATTCCTCTGTTTGACTGTAATGGTCAGGCGTGTGGCGTTATTGCTATTTTTGCCGAAGATGTCAGCCAGTTTACCAATAATGACAACATGTTCGGTATTTATTGCCATGTAATGCAGCATCGTCTAAAAAAATTACAGGAACTCGAACAACTACGTGGGCAGCTGCGCCAAATCCGTCAGGTATTTCAGGTACAGCGCCAGAAAGAAAAACAACTGGATGAACTGCTTGCTTCGCTGAGTGAATCGAAAAACACCGGAACAGGCAGTATCTCCGTGGATTACAGTCACATCGATGATCTGCCAAAGGCCATAGAAGAATTTGAAAGTGCCGTGTTAGTTCAACGTCAGCGTAAGTATGGCAGCGATACCAGACTGATCGCCGAAAGTCTGGGCATTCCTCAGCGCACGTTGATTTATAAACTGGCAAAATACGGGTGTAAATTATGAATATTGTGTTAATTATCAGTTCATTACTTGCGTCATTGGCAGGAAATCCCAAACTTGCGGAGATTCCGGGCGTCACCGAACCCGCAGAGCGCGATCCACAGGAAGTGGCAGTACAACAGGAGCTATTAGAACAACAGGAAAAGCAATTGGCTGAACTGCAAAAATGCCGCGCTGAACCCTCGGCGCTTATCCGGCTGGCCTGTTATGACAAGGCATTCGATAACCTTCGGGCCAATGCTGTACCGATCGTATTGGAAAATATGGGGCCGATGTGGCGTCAGGCAATGGAGCAGGAAATGAAACGGACCGATTATTCCACCGGTTTCATTTCGACCCAGAGCGAAAACGGCACGACACGGATCATCCTGACCACACCTGCCGTCGGCGTTCCTCCACCGCGCCCGGTTCTGATGCTGAGCTGCATTGATCGCATCACTCGTTTGCAGGTCGCGATGCCTAAACCGGCGGAATCAAGTGCAGTCACGATTACCACCGATAAAACCCAGTTCAAAACCGAATGGTTCCTGCGGGAACGCGGTTACTTATGGGAAGCCAGCCGCGGCTTGCCGGGCATTGATGAAATCAAACGCTTAATGGGCAGCGATCAGATGACTATCACACCCAGCCAGGGCAGCCCGGTAACTTTTAACATTTCTCAGTTGGAGCAGGCCGCGAAACCCTTGCGCGAAGCCTGCCGTTGGTAATCGACATGGATATTAAAACGCGATTCGACTGGTTCGGCTCCCTGCTGGCGCCCCTGTCCGACGCACAGATTGGCAAGGCGCTGGGAGAAAGTGATCCCGCATGGGAGTTTATTGATGGCGAGATGATTAAATTCGGTTCGCTGTCACATGGCTCGCTGGATGTCGAAGAGATCCAGCGACAGGCGCTGCAACTTTTTAGTGAGACCAGCAAAGATTTCCGCCTGATGGTGCATTTGCTGCGTACCCTGCAACACGCCGGTCAACCGACGGAGTTGCTGTTGGCGATGGAACTGCTGACCGAGTACGTCAAAAACTACTGGGAAAAAGCGTGGCCGAATAAACCGCTGATGAAACGCCGTCTGGCACAACAGGTGCTTAAACGTTTTGAGTCGGCGCAGGCCAGTTTCACCGAGAAAGCCAGCAAAAGTCAGCGGGAAGATGCACAGGGGATTTGGGCACATCTGGCACAGTGCTGGCATGACCGCGAGCCGGAACTGGCGAAAGAAGCCGACCAGCTGCGTATCCGTTATAACCGTCAGCCGGAAGCCGTCAGCGCGCCCTCGCAGCCTGCGCCTGTGGCGGCATCTTCATCGCAGGGCGGAACTGAATCACAATCATCTTCTGCTCAGATAAACGCTGTTGCACCGATGCCGGAAGTCGACGTCAACAGCTCCAGCGATAAAGCTTGGAAACAGACGCTGATGACGGTCGCCGATCTGCTGTGTGAACGCTATCCCGAATCGCCGGTCGGTTATAGCCTGCGCCGTCATGCGGTCTGGTACACCATCACCACGGCACCGATGGCGAATGCCACGGGTAAAACCCCGCTGGCACCGGCTTCTGCGGATCGTACCGCTGAGTATCAGTCAAAACTGCCGACGGCGGATAACAAACTGCTGGTACAGATTGAACAGAGTCTGGCGCTGGCACCGTACTGGCTGGATGGGCACTACATTGCGGCTCAGGCGGCAATGCAACTGGGCTACAAACAGGTGGCACAGGCCATTCGCCATGAGCTGAATGGGTTTTTGGAACGGCTGCCGATATTAAAAACCTTAAGTTTTTCCGATATGAGCCCGTTTGTTTCGCCGGAAACACTGGACTGGCTGGCGCCGGAACCGGTCGCTGCCGGCGGCGGTGGTTCAGTATCGGCGGATCAGGAAGCTATCTGGCAATGTTTCCAGCAGCAGGGGCTGGAAGCGGCTTTGAAAATGCTGGAAGAACATCAGCAGCACCTCACGGAACCCCGTGATCAATTTTATGGTCAGTTGCTCAGTGCCCAACTGTTTGAAGAAGCGGGCATGACAGCACTGGCACAACAGCACTACCGGAACTTGTTACACACTGGACAACACATGCTACTGACCCAATGGGAACCCAGCCTGCTGACGCGATTAGTTGAAAAAGCAAGCGTTGAAAAAATAGGCATTGAAAAAACAGGTGCTGAAAAAATCCCTTTTGATAAGGATACAGCTTCAAACAGGAGCGTTAACCCATGAAATGGCCCTCTTTGTCATCAATCTCTCAACTGAAATCGCTCTTGCCGGTGTTAGGGAAATTTAAATCCACCTCGCGCTTCAAAGGCGTGATGGCGCTGATTCTGGCACTGATCCCTTGCCTGCTGCTGATTGCCGTCTGGTGGTGGGGACCGGAACTGAAAATCCGCGAAGAACGCCCGTTGGAAGACCTTTCCGCCCGTTGGCTGGCAACCGCCCTGATCGTGATGGCGGTGCTGGGTTGGATCGGCATGAAAGCGTGGCGTCGCCTGCGCCAGCTGGAAAAGCTGAACCTTGACGTTGAACTGAAAGTGGTTGACCCGGTACGCGTCGATATCGAATATCAGGATCGCTACCTTGACCACTGGAAATCCCAGTTACAGCGCCATCTGGATTCTTACAATTACCTGTACGAACGCCCGTGGTACATGGTGATCGGCAGCCAGCAGAGCGGTAAAACATCGCTGATTAAAGAAGGTTACAAACTGTCTGAAATCGCCGCGCCGGAATACCTGCGTCAGGATGGGGAAATGGAGCTGCTGTTGCGCTGCTGGTTAGGGGAAAAAGCGGTCATCATCGACCCGAAAGGCCGCCTGATTGACCAACCGGTTCCGCTGAACAGTGACAAACCGCAGATCAACAGCCGCCTGTGGGAATCGCTGCTGAACTGGCTGTCAGAAAACCGCCAGCGCCAGCCGCTGAACGGCATTATTCTGACCGTGGACACACTGCGCCTGATGACCGATAACCGCGAACAACGGGATCGCTACGTGCGGGAAATCCACCAGCGCTTACAGGAAATCCGCCTGACATTCCACAGCCAGTTGCCTATCTATCTGGTGATGACCAAAATCGACCTGTTACATGGTTTCGAAGCGATGTACCAATCGCTGGATCGCAAACAGCGTGACCAGATTCTGGGCGTCACTTTCAGCCTGAACAACAACCACTATAACCGCCGCGACGAAAAAGTCTGGTGCGGTGAACTGGAGCAGTTCTGGCAACAATGGATGAACAACCTGAACGCCGCGATGCCGGATATGATGCTCAATGGCGTTGATGCCAACCAGCGCAGCGCCCTGTTCAGCTTCACCCGTCAGATTCAGGGGCTGCACAGCTACATTACCCAGATGCTGGATGACATCCTGTATAACGATGAGAACAACCGTCCGATGCTGCGTGGCGTTTACCTGACTTCCGCCCATCAGGTCGGGCAGATGGATGACATGTTCACCCAGTCAGCCTCGGCGCAGTATCACCTCGGCTCACAGGCCTTTCCGACCTGGCCCGCCGGCGATACGCTGCCTTATTTTACCCAAACCCTGTTTGAAGACGTCCTGCTGGCTGAGCCGAATCTGGCGGCAGAAAACCGTATCTGGCTGAGCCGCAACCGCCGCCAGCTTTACACATTCTCTACCGTCAGTGCGCTGGTCATACTGGCAACGTGGGGCGGCTGGCACTATTTCTACCAGAAAAACTACCGCGCCGGGGAAGACGTACTGGCAGAGGCGAAAAAATTCCTCTCCGTCCCTGCGCCGAAAGGCAATGACAATTATGGCAGCCTCCAGCTGCCGTTGCTGAACCCGATTCGTGACGCCACGCTGGCCTACGGCAACTACCATGAGAAAACCTCTTTCCTGACCGACATGGGGTTATATCAGGGCAGCAGCGTCGGCAAGAAAGTCGAAAACACCTACCTGAACCTGCTGGAGCAGCATTTCCTGCCTTCGTTGATGCACGTGTTGCTGGATGACCTGAATAAAGCTCCGGCGGGCAGCGAAGAGAAACTCGAAATCCTGCGTGTCATGCGCATGATGGAAGATAAAAGCAAGCGTAATAGCGGCTTGGTTGAGCAGTATATGCGCGAGCGCTGGAGCAAGGTGTTTTACGGTCAGCGCGGCGTGCAGGATGCGCTGATGACCCATCTGGGTTACGCGCTGGCGCACACGGACTGGAAAGGAAGCCGTGACAAAGGCGACCGGATAGCCATTGATAACTTCGCTCCGTTTGTGAAACCGATCCGGCTGGCGCAGCAGGAGCTGAGTGCGCTCTCCGTAAAACAGCGGGTTTACCAGAACCTGCGTATCAAGGCACAGGATGCCCTGCCCGCGCCGATTAACCTGCGTGACCAGATTGGGCCGAGCTTTGACAATGTGTTTGTGGCCGGTAACGAAAAACGGCTGGAGATCCCGCAGTTCCTGACCCGTCATGGCCTGATGGATTATTACACCCAGCAGGAAAACCAGCTGATCGAGCTGACCGAAATGGACAGCTGGGTCCTGAATTTAGCCAAAATGAAAAATTCAGCCCAGCATAACCAGTACAGCGGGCAAGATCAGCAAACCATCAAGCAGGGCATCGATGAGCTGTATCTGGCGGATTACACCGCCACTTGGCGGGCGGCAATGAATAACCTTGAAGTGCGTGACTTCGACGATTTGCCGCAGGCGATCAGTGCCATTGAACAGGTGATCAGCGGTGAACAGCCGTTCAAACGGGCGCTGCAAATCCTGAGCGATAACACCAATCCTCCCCTCATCGACAGCAATGTCAGCAAGGCCGAAAAAGAGGTCCTGCAAGGGAAACGCGATTACAAATTGCTGATGGGGATCAGCCGCAGCTTCTCGAAAGAAACCAGCGTGCTGGACGAAAGTGGCGGTAAAGACAGCACGATGCAAAGTGTCTACCAGAAGCTGACGGATTTGCACCGTTACCTGCTGTCTATCCAGAACTCACCGACACCGGGTAAATCGGCCCTGCAAGCGGTACAGATGCGGCTGGATAAAAACAACAGCGATGCCATTTTTGAAGTCCAGCAGATGGCGAAAACCCTGCCGGAGCCGTTGAACCGCTGGGTTGAGGATCTGGCAAATCAGGCATGGCGTGTGGTGATGATGGAAGCGGTCCGGTCGCTGGAAGTGGAATGGCAGGATACCGTCGTCAAACAGTACAACACCTATCTGGCGGGCCGCTATCCGTTCAATCCGGACGCGAAAGACGAAGTGCCGTTAAGCGAGTTTGAGCGTTTCTTCCGCCCGGACGGGACACTGGATACCTTCTACAAACAGAACCTGAAAGCGTTTGTCACCAACAGCCTCACCACCGGCACGGATGGCAGCAACCTGATCCGCCCGGATGTGCTGAAACAGCTGGAGAACGCGGACCGCATTCGCGCCACCTTCTTCTCGCCACAAAACGGGCTGGGAACCCAGTTTGCCATCGAGCCTGTCAGCCTGACCGGCAATAAACGCCGTGCCCTGCTGAATTTGGACGGGCAGCTGGTGGATTACACCCACGGCCGCAGTAACGTGGCGCGCCTGATATGGCCGAACTCCATGCGGGCAGGCACCGAAAGTAAGCTGACCCTGATGCCGGACAGAAGCAACCTGTCACCGCGTGCCATCAGCTTTACCGGGCCGTGGGCGCAGTTGCGGCTGATTAACAGCGGCAAGCTGATCAACGTACAGGCCAGCTCTTTTGATGTGCGCTTTAGCGTGGATGGCGGCGAAATGACCTACCGCATCTTTGTGGATGAATCGGACAACCCGTTTGCCGGTGGGCTGTTCAGCCAGTTCAAACTGCCGGACACCCTTTATTGAGGTCACAACATCGATTCCTTCAGCTATATACCCTATGGATTTCGAGTTGCATCGCGGCGACAAGTGAGAGCAGCCAACAAAGAGGCAGCTTGAAAGACGACGGGTATACCCCTGCCTTCGGGCAGGGTTTTTTATGGAGAACACAAACATGAGCGGATACCCTGACAACCTGATTATCCGGGCGGGCGGCAGTCCCCTGAACCTGCCGGAGTTTTTGGTCATTCGTGATGAAATCAACAAAACCAGCCATCCCGCGCAGCCGGAAGTGAACTGGATGCTGGTGGAATCACTGTCACTGACCCTGTTCAAAACCAACGGCGTCGATTTGCAGACGGCCATTTATTACACCTTGGCCCGGATGCAGCTGAACGGGCTGGCGGGCTTTACCGAAGGCTGTGAACTGCTGGCGGGCGTGATTGTCAGTGAATGGGACGCGCTGTGGCCGCCGCAACCGCAGGTGCGCACCGATTTGCTGGAATGGTTTCATACCCGTACCGGCAGCATCCTGCGCCAGCTGGACTTTGCCGCCAGTGACCTGCGGATGATTTACCGGGCGGAGCGGGCGCTCCAGCTGATTATCGACCGGTTACAGCAATCCGACCTGAAACGGCTGCCGCGCGTGGAAAACCTGCTGTGGTTCTTCCAGAACGCGGCGAAAAAACTGGAAAAACCGCGCGCCGCGCCGAAACCGGTCCAGCAGCCGGTGCAGATGCCACCGCTGGTGTACCTGTCCAAATCCGACACCGAACCGGACACACCGCTGCCCACGCCATCGCAACCATCACCGGCCATTGCGCAGGTGGACAGCCAGCAGCGGGTCAGGGTCGAGTTCCCGGAACTGCCCCCGCGCGGCCTGACGGCGTGGCAGGGCTTTGGCATTGGCGCGGTATTGGGCGTGCTGGTGTTAATCGGCGGCTGGCTGCTGTTTTACAAACCGCTGCAACAACAGCTGGCGGTCATGGCCGAACAGCCGGCGGGCGCCCGTCTGGCGTGGCTGTACCAGCCGGCCCTGCCCGGTTATGCCACCCAGCTGGAAAAACTGGCGGAAACCTCGCCGCTGGCCACTTGGGACAGCGCCCGGCTCTTGACCGCCACCGCCGAGAAACAGTGGCCGCAGTCGGAAGAGCAAATAACCGCGACCCGTCACTGGCAACAGCAGATGGCGGCCCGTATCGACAGCGTGCCGTTAAAAGGCAGCTGGTACACCACGCGCGACCAGCTCCAGCAGCTCGCGGACAAAATTTTGTTACAGGAACGCACCCGGGGCAGCTTTACGCTTTCTTATCTGAAAACCGCGATTTATGACATCCAGCGCAGCCACGGCGCCGAAGTGCCGCTGGAAGAACTGCTGCGCCAGCTGAGTGCGCGGGTGGAAAAAGGGGAAACCGTGCCCCCCGTCCTGATGAAAGGCATTGATGACCGTTTTAACGCGCTGCTCGGCCGTTATGACCAGCTGCGCCACAGTGTGGAACAGCGTGACAACACCGTCAAACAGACCGGCAGCAAATAAATCAGGGAGAAAAACCATGTCAGTTAAAAAGAATCTTGATGAATTACCGTCAGGACACGGCTTTGTGCAACAAGGCACGGGGCAACAGACCGATAAAATCGTTGAACAAGCAGCCTGTCAGCTAAAAGAGAAGGTGACCGATCTCGCGGAGGGTGCGCTCACGAAAGCAGCCGGCGAAAAGACGATGGCAAAAGTGCAGAAAGCCCAATCGCTTGTGCAACAGGGGCAAAAAGCCGCCGGGTTGCTGGGCGGCAGCCAGCAGGGCATGATCGATGGGATGTTCAAGAAAGGGGTCGGCAACAACGGCATCATCAAAGAACCGTCAGCCACCGGCCTGCCGGGGGGCAGGAATGACATCATGGACGATGTGGTCATGCGCTCCGTCGGCAAAAAGGGCATCATCAAGGGGCCGCAATCCGCTGGCCTGCCGGGCGGCATGGGCAGCGCTCTCCCCGGTGGCGGCTTTACGGGCGGGCTGGCACAAAAAGCGGCCGCCGGGCACAGCGGTGCCCTTCAGGCGCTGGAAAAAGTCAGCCGGTTACCGGGCGGGGGCA
>JAIRVT010000035.1 GCA_031253755.1 Enterobacteriaceae bacterium | reverse complement strand
TACACATTGCTAAGTAACATGAAGGCGGTGGGGTACGAATACTGCTCCGCCTGTGAACATCAATAAAATCGGTTCATCAATACTGGAGAGTTACGGCTTGAATTAAATCTGAATGGCATATTTTGATGGCAGGATGGCATAAAATAACGGGCAGGGAATTAATGAAATTTGTCAGACGATCATTAAGAAATAACGTAACAAGGGTATGCGGATTTGAGTTTAAAGCATGGGGCATATATGGGGCAAAAAATTACCGCAAAACAACTCAAAAAAGGGATTTTATATCATGAAATACAGAGTATTAAATCCCCATTAATATCGAGTTTTCCCCGCGTTTTTCTCTCTTTTATCCCTGCCGGAAAGCTGCTAATTTGTCTGATCTGTGTTCAAAGCAAGGAAAGGTAGAATGGCAAGTTACTTGGTTCGTGTGGAACTTTATGGAACAGGGTCTGATGGGTATGAAAAGCTGCATAATCGGATGACAGCCAATAAGTTCAGTCAATCGATACGTTATCCCGATGGAAAGTGGCATCGCTTGCCGGGAGGAACCTATATCGGCAATTCGCCATTAGAATCTCTTCAGCTGGCAGAAAAAATCAAATCCTTTGCTAAACCTTTTTCAAACAAAGATCCTTCCATATTTGTCTGTGTCTACAGCAATTGGAGCGCTGCGCTTTATTTTGATAAAGAACATGCTGAAAATTGATGGTCTAGGCAAGTTTACTCTCATTTAACAAATAGATAAGAATCAATCGGTATAGTGGGGTATTTGAAAATGAGGAGTTAGAGAAATGAGCATTAACTGGAGGGGCTATATAAAATTTTTGGGGTTCTGGATTTTTGTAACATTAATGATAGGCTTGTTATTATCTTAAAAATCAGTGTCATAAAAATCAGATTACCCAGCAGGATACCGGGTAATCTCCGTTCATTTTCTGATGATTTATTCAACAAGATTCGGGCAGGGTTCACCCGATGTCAGCTGGTGGATATTTTGTAACGTTGTTTCGCTGATACTGGTCAGTGCTTCTTCCGTTAAGAATGCCTGATGCCCTGTGAACAACACATTGTGGCAGGAAGATAAACGGCGGAAAATATCATCTTGGATCACGTCATTGGATTTATCTTCAAAGAATAAATCCCGCTCGTTTTCGTACACATCCATTCCCAGAGCACCAATTTTCTGTTGTTTCAATGCGTTGATTGCAGCAACAGAATCAATCAAGGCTCCCCGGCTGGTGTTGATGACCATCACGCCATCTTTCATTTTATTGAACGCTTTTTCATCCAGTAAATGATGGTTTTCAGGTGTCATGGGGCAATGTAGCGAGATCACATCAGATTCGGCATATAACGTATCTAAATCGACATACTTCGCACCCAGCGCTAATGCGTCCTGATTCGGATAAGGATCATAGGCCAATAATTTCATTCCGAAACCGTTTAATATTCGTAAAGTGGCAACGCCGATTTTCCCTGTGCCGATAATTCCTGCGGTACGCTGATACATGTTGAAGCCTGTCAGCCCCTCAAGGGAAAAATTGGCATCTCTGGTACGCTGGTAGGCCCGATGAATGCGCCTGTTCAGGCATAACATTAATCCAACGGTATGTTCAGCCACAGATTCCGGTGAATAAGCCGGTACGCGTACAACCTGAATACCGAGTTCTTTTGCGGCGGCTAAATCGACATTATTGAAACCGGCACAGCGTAATGCCAGAATCTTGATGTTCATGTCGGCTAACTCTGCCAGAACTTCGCGCCCGCCATCATCATTGACGAAAATACAGACTGCATCTGCACCAATGGCATTTTTCGCGGTCTGTGGGCTAAGGGGAAAATCAAAAAATTCAATCTGATAATTCAGGCCAAGTTGCTGGTTGAGTAATTCCAAATGTTTACGGTCGTACAGTTTTGTACTGTAAACAACTAATTTCATCGTGCTGTCTCCACTGAATATTGACTGTAAATCCTTTTACTTTTCAAATCATACCCGTCGTCTTTCAACTCGAAATCCATCGGGTATAGCTATGCCAATATATAACTGTGCCAATAAATGTATAATTAACCGACTCATAGCGTCATATGAGACTATCATAACAGGAAGTTCCCCCCATACTGAAAAGAAGAGTTCAGGAACAGATGGCCAAAATCTTGAAAATATTTGCCGTGATGGTAATGCTGCTGGTGCTATTCGTGCTGATGGGATGGTTCACGCTTTCGCACTGGTTACCACGGGTTGTCGGTTATTGGCTGCCGCCGGGAGTCACTGTTTCTTTAACTCAACCGAAATTGGCTCACAATAGATTATTGCTAAATAGCCTGTCATTAAGGGCAAAAACCTGTGAGTTAGCCAAAATATCCGGTTTGTCTGTCGGTTACTCACGCAATAAACGAAATAGCGAAAGCCATTGGGATATTCACATTGCAAATATCGATGGTCAGAGTGAATGTTTGCCGCAGTTACCTGTGGCACAAACGGCTTCTGCACCGTTATCGATAAATGAAATATTGTCTTCTGTTCCTGAGATGAATCTGGTCATTGAGCGGCTTAATTTTTCTCCGTGGCAGGCATTTTCTGGAAAATTACAATTTAGCTCATCCCATCAAGGGCAAACATTTTCTTATCAGGGTCAACAGTTAAAGCTGAACGCTCGCATTGCAGATAAAAAAAGCCTGATCATTCATCAGTTTTTCACGAAATTACCCAAGCAAACCGTTACGTTACATGGTGATATCGCATTGCCGTTGAATATTGACAGCCTGCCTGAGCAGGGCCGGATAGCGGGGGAGTTTTCTGCCAGTCAATTTCCCCAACCGTTGTTGCTGGCGTTGGAATGGCAGGGCGAAAAAGGAAAATTCACCCTTTCTGCGTTAAATACGCAACCAAATACGCATAATAAAGGCAAACCACAGATTTGGGCTGAATTACCGTGGTCATTTAATCAATCTCAATTTGTTATTCAGCATGGAAAATGGCAATGGGCAGACTTGAACCAAGCATTTTCGGGAGGAATCGATATCACCCTTGAACAGTGGAAAAAAGGGTTGAACGGTATGCTGGCAAGTGGGCGAGTGAATGTCATCACGCAAAATGAATCGGGCAAGGGCAATGTTGTTCTCACCATGCAACCGACACCCATTAGTTTAACAAATGCCCGAATCCCGCTTCAGTTAACCGGGCAGTTAAATAGCGGGCAAATGGTCATAACGATGTCATTACCGACAGAGATAACAGGCGCATTGATGATCGCGCCCAAAATCACTTTCCAGCCGGGAGCACTGTTCCGGGCGTGGGGCAAAATAACTGAAAATTTAACGATTAAAGAAGCCCGCTTACCGCTGGCGGGAACCTATCTGACCCGTCATGGTTTTACCGGGCGTTTGCAGGCGATAGTCACCGCGAAAGAGCGCAATTGGGGAGAATTTAAGCTACATTTTGATGGAAATGCGGAAGATTTTATTCCCGATCAGGGAAATTGGGATTGGCGTTATTGGGGAAATGGGTATTTACCGCCGCTGAAAGCTCAATGGGATATCTCAGGCAAAGGCAGCTGGAAACAATCAAAAATCACCATCAATGAACTTAAAACCGGTTTTGACGCACTCAACTATGGTCTTGTGCGGATGCAGGCGCCGCGTTTGCAATTGGTTAAACCCTTGGTGTGGGAGCGCTCAGCATCCCGGCTATCATTGATGGGCGAGTTGCAGCTTTCTGCGTTGAAAACGGATTTTCGTTCAGGCGGTTTTTTGCCGCCTGTTGATTTCAAAGCAACGGTCGCTGGAGAATCACCCAACAATTTTATGCTGAAAGGTCACTTACAGGGAAAAGGTATCGGGCCAATTCCGATTTATGGACGTTGGGATGGAATGCGCTTGCGGGGAGAAGCCCGCTGGCCAAGGCAGTCTTTGCTGGCATTCCAGACGTTAATTCCTGCTGATCTGGGGATCACCGTGCGCGGCGGCAATATCTATGCACAGGCTGCATTTTCAGCCGCCAAAGGGCAAGGATTTCGCGCCGGAGGGCATTGGGTCGTCAAAAATGCGGGCATGTGGCTGAAAGATGGGGAAATTCGCGATATGGATTTTGTATTGCCTTGGCGCTTAGCGGATCACATCTGGCAATTAGGTGTCACATCGCCTGTTCAGCTCAGGGTGAAAACGGTCGATGGATTGTTTGAGATGAATAATATCTCAGCCGATTTACGGGGTTTTTATCCGCCAACGGATGCAAAACCCTTAACGCTGACCAATGTGAATATCGATATTCTGGATGGCAAACTCAGGCTCAATAAATTGCAACTGCCGCAAAAACAAGCGGCGATATTGGCCTTTAACCAGTTGAATATCAGCAAATTGTTCGGTGTACTCAAAGTGAAACAAATCGCTATGTCAGGCAAAGTCAGCGGTGAATTGCCACTGTTACTCAATGACAGGCAATGGATTATCCAACGAGGATGGGTTTCCAATGATGGAGCGCTGACACTTCGGCTGGACAAAGATACGGTTGATTCTATCGGAAAAAATGATTTATCCGCAGGTCTGGCGATGGATTGGCTGCGTTATTTGGAAATCAGCCGTTCTAAGGCTTACGTGGCTTTGGATAATCTGGGTATTTTGGAACTGCGTTCAGAGATCAGCGGAGTCAATCCGGTTGTGGATAAACAGCGGGAAGTTAAGCTCAGTTATCGTCATGAAGAGAACATTTTTCAATTATGGCGAAGTCTGCGCTTTGGCGATAATTTGGAAGAGTGGTTAGAGAAAAATATCTTATCGGATGATGGGATGAATTAGCTTTTTAAAATCCCGGTCACTGTTTATACAATGACCGGGGAATAACTCAAATACCATTGCTCATATATCACTTCATTCTGCACGCCATTAACTGATCAAGCAGCTGTACTTTTTCGATGTTAGAGACAGATTTACCCCGGCGTAACGCAATTTGCTGTGTTTTCATTTCCTGCTCTCCGATAATCAGAATATTGGGGATCTTTAATTGATGAAA
>JAIRVT010000064.1 GCA_031253755.1 Enterobacteriaceae bacterium | reverse complement strand
TTTATTGGTTTATTGGTTTATTGGTTTATTGGTTTATTGGTTTATTGGTTTATTGGTTTATTGGTTTATTGGTTTATTGGTTTATTGGTTTATTGGTTTATTGGTTTATTGGTTTATTAGTTTATTAGTTTATTAGTTTATTAGTTTATTAGTTTATTAGTTTATTAGTTTATTAGCTTATTATTCACTATGAATATAACATTTTATTCACTATGAATATAACATTGGATATAGAGCCTTTTTACCATTAAAATATGTAATTTCATCTTTGTCTGTTAGAGTTGGGAAAATTCTATTTAGATTTTTTTCTATTATCTTAAATGCTTCACTCTCAGACTCTTCTATTGTTATGAATTTTTCGCTTCCAATAAATATATCACTTTGATGCTTAAGAAAGCTGTTATACGTTTGATCAGAACCGCATTTCATTCTAAGTATTCCATTATATCCTACTACATAGATATCTGGTAAATAAGTAGATAAACTCAAAGCCATACCATTATCTGCCGAATGGCACGAAGCGAGTCTTATGCTATAAAAATCATTTAGATCAGTAATTCTTTGTTCATATAGATTAAACCTTATATATATAGAAAGATCTTCAGGAGTATAGTATCTATCGTAATCAATAGAAATACCCTTGTTTACAGAGGAACCATGACTAACAATTGTCAATCGGCGCTTATTATTAATTAAAAGCTCTTCGAAAATATAGCTGAATCCTGATAATTTTATAAGTTTTATCATGGTTAATACCTATTATTTAAAGGGATTTAAAACTGCCACTTTATTAAAGTAAGCTTAGTATTTATTACAATACATCAGTATAGCTATTATTAACGGCCTATAGATTATTTTAAAAATCAGTTTACTATTTGTTAATTATTAAAATAAATTTTTCATAAACAAATACCAGTTTTAATCACTCCCTAAATTTTGTTTCAACCTCTCCCGCAACCCATTGGCAAATAACCGTACCCGTGAAGAAAGGGTTTGCTCGGATTTAAACAGTATCCATGATTGGTAGCGATCCATTTCCCATTCCGGTAACAGCCTGATCAGTTTTCCGCTTGCCACGGATTCGTGGGTGATGTAATCCGGCAGGTAAGCAATGCCTGCGCCGGATAAGGCTGAACTCATCAGGGCGACGCTGTTATTGATGCGAAAACGGCTGCGGACTTCGATATCGATTTTATGTCGCTCTTTTCTGAATGGCAGGGAAATCGTATGGGCCGGGCCGCGAAAGAGCAGGTAATCGTAGCGGGGAAGGTCTTCCGGTTTTTCGATGGCTGAAAATTGGCTGATGTAATCCGGCGTGGCGTAAAGCCCCCAAGTGATGTCAATCAGCGGCATTACCAGTGGGTGAGACGGCGCTTCCCGCCCGATCACAATGGCGATATCGCAGAGATCCTTGTCCATATTAATCATTCGGTCGGTCAGTTCCAGATCCACACTGACATGAATATTACCGGCGACAAAATTATTCAGGGCTGGGACGATACATTGGCTGCCAAAAGAGACCGGCGCAATCAGGCGCAGGCTGCCCATCGGCTCTTCGTGAAAATTGCGGATAAAACGTTCGGCATTTTTGGCTTCATTAAGAATACGCTGGCAATATTGGTAATAGCTCATGCCCACTTCCGTCACCTGTATTTTACGTGTGGTGCGGTTTAGTAATTGAGTGCCTAATCTCACCTCAAGCTGGGCAATTTCACGGCTGACGGAAGATTTGGATAACCTTAATGATTTTGCCGCTTCGGTAAAACTCAGGGTTTCCACGACACGGGCAAAGACCACCATTGAGGTCAGATTCTCAATATTATTCATAAAGTAACCTAATGATTTAATCGGAAAGGCATAACATAACACAGACGCAGCCAATATGCCTTGCGCAGTTTTCCATTTGACGAACGACTGTTTCATAACAGAAACAGTGTGCGAAATAAGGATATTTCCCTGCAATCCGGCAAAAAGGAGGAGTAATCTTGATTTCATTCAAACTATTTTCTCGGAGAGCAATGTGAACCAGACAATGACACAAAAAATCCTCGCACGAGCCAGCGGACGTGAATATGTCACACCGGGTGAAGTGGTTTGGGCGAAAGTGGATATCTTAATGTCTCACGACCCCTGCACGCCGGGTGTCGCCAGCGTATTTAAAAAAGAGTTCGGTCAGGATGCCAAAATTTGGGATCCGACGCGCTTTATTATGATCCCTGACCATTTTGTCTATTCCGCCGATCC
Organism: Enterobacteriaceae bacterium; assembly: GCA_031253755.1. Lineage (GTDB taxonomy): Bacteria > Pseudomonadota > Gammaproteobacteria > Enterobacterales > Enterobacteriaceae > Xenorhabdus. The sequence goes on along the minus strand of JAIRVT010000064.1, from coordinate 43,607 downwards.
ACAAGCCAATCAGAACATTCGGGTGATGCGTGAGTTTGCCGCTGAACAGAATATTAAATATTTTTACGATGTCGGAACGCCCGATTATAAAGGTGTTTGCCATATCGGGCTGGCAGAAGGCGGCCACACTCGCCCCGGTGAAGTGTTGCTGGGGACGGATTCCCATACGGTGACCGCCGGTGCTTTTGGCGCATTTGCCATTGGTTTGGGTATTACGGATGCGGCTTATGCCATCGGCACGGGGGAAATTCCGCTTAAAGTGCCGAGTACGATACGAGTGAACTTTACCGGCACGAAACCGACTCATGTGTTGGCAAAAGATATGATTCTGGCGGTATTGGCAGAATTAACGGTGGATGGCGCAACGTATCAGGCTATCGAGTTTGGTGGCAATGTCATTGATGAGTTGTCGGTTGAAGAGCGCATGACGATTTGCAATATGGTTGTGGAGTGTGGCGCGAAGAATGGCATTATGGTGCCGAATCAGGCGACCCTCGATTATCTGGCCGCGCGCAATGAACTGCCGTTTGAGATTGTCCATCCCGATGAAGACGCACCCTATACCCGCGTGTTAGAGATTGATGTTTCTGCGATGCAGCCGAAGATCGCTAAACCACACTCGCCGGATAATGTGGTCTCCATCGAACGCCTTGCTAATGTCGCTATTTCTCAGGCTTATATCGGCTCCTGTACCGGCGGCAAACTGGAAGATTTCATTGCAGCGGCGCGCATTATCAAAGGACATAAGGTCAAAATTCCGACTTATGCCGTGCCAGCCACCAAAGAGGTTTTCCACAAAACCATCACCACCCAGATTGACGGCGTTTCCATTTATCAGATTTTAACCGATGCCGGCGTGAAACTGTCTGCGGAATCCGGTTGCGCAGCGTGTTGTGGCGGGCCACCGGATACGTTCGGGCGCGTGAATGATCCGATCTCGGTGATCTCCACCACGAACCGCAATTTTGTCGGCAGAATGGGGCATAAACGCGCCAATATTTACCTTGCTTCCCCTTATTCTGTTGCGGCGGCAGCGATCACTGGTCAGATCACCAACCCGGAGACTTTTTTATGAATAAACAGAATATGAATAGCAACATCATTCGCGGTCAGGTCTATGTGTTGGCGGACAATATCGATACTGACCAGATACTGGCCGGAGAATATATCAAAGTAAATCCATCCACGCCGGAAGGTTATGCCCAACTCGCCACACTGGCGATGTGTGGATTGCCGGAAGGATCGCTGCCTTTTATTGATGAAGAGAAAGGCAAAGCGAAGTATCCGATTGTGGTGGCGGGGCAGAATTTTGGTTGCGGATCTTCCCGTGAACATGCGGTTGCTGCGTTGGGGGCTTCGGGCGTGAAAGCGGTGTTGGCCCAGTCTTATGCCCGAATTTTCTTCCGTAACTGTGTTTCTACCGGTGAATTGCTGCCGGTTGCGGCGCAGCAACGCCTGTGTGAGCAGTTGGTCACCGGCGACAGTATTGAAATTGATATCGAAAACCAAACGGTGACGGTATTGAAAAATGGCACAACCTACCCGACAGATCCGGTTGGCGAACTGGCCAATATTGTCGCTGCGGGTGGGTTGTTCTCTTATGCGCGCGCTACCGGGCGGATAATATAGGTCAATAGCTGTTGCTTTGGCATCAGGACGAAACCACCGTGGAACATGCAACCCGCCGGGTATTGATCCGAGAGGGTTTGCAGCAATTTGATGGTGATGGTGCGCTGAACGCAGTCAATTTCCACAATTTCTGCGGCATCGAAATTAAAAAAACGCTTCACATAAGGATGAAGGGCTTTAAACAGGCTCTCTTTGATGGAAAAAGCCAGCGTGAATGCCTGAATAAAAGGCAACGGACACCGAGACAACAATTCGGCCTCAGTGGCGTTAATAATGCTGGCGGAAACGCTGTCGATAGTCTCCTGCTTGATCTCTTTTTCGATATCGATGCCAATCAGTTGATACTTATCGCGGGGGGCGACAAAAACAATCGCACACTGGGTGGAATGAGAGATCGAACCACAAATATTCTCAGGCCAAATGGGTGAACGATCTTCTGCATTTCCCACCTGAACGTCAGGATATCCCAGATTATTTAACAGCTGGCGGACGCAGTAGCGTGCCGCCAGATATTCCGCCCGTCGTTTGACAACGGATTTTTGCAATCTTATCGGGAAAGCAATGCCGTGTTGATCAAACAGATCATCCTGATAGCCATCTGGCGTGAAATAAGTCAGCATGATCTGCATATCAGGATGATCAGATAATTCACCGGTTTGTATTTCGGTGAAAAACGGTTCATGGGTAAGAATTTGTTCGGAAGTGAAAGTGATTTTTTTCATTATTTTTCGAAAGAAAATAGTGGCTGATGGTTATTGAGAGATCGTCATTGGCTGATTTTGCCATATTTTACTTTTGGTTCACTAATTTGTTTGCTCTTTCTATACTACGCTCCGTAACTCAATAAACAGAAAGCAAAGAGGTCAAGGTGGAAATATTAGTGACGGGCGGCATGGGATATATCGGCAGCCATACTTGTGTTCAGATGATTGAAGCAGGAATGACACCGATTATTATTGATAATCTTTGTAATGCCAAACGCGAGGTTTTATCCCGCATTGAAGCGCTGACGGGTGTCAGGCCGCTGTTTTACGAAGGGGATATCCGCGATGAAGCATTCCTTGATGCGATTTTCTCCCGCCATTCGATTGAGTCCGTTATCCACTTCGCGGGTTTGAAAGCGGTGGGTGAATCCGTCGCGAAGCCGCTTGAATATTATGATAATAATGTCAACGGCACATTAGTGCTGGTGCGCAGTATGCACAAAGCGGGTGTGAAAAGCATTATCTTCAGTTCATCGGCGACCGTGTATGGCGATCCTGAAATTGTTCCCATCACGGAGCAATCCGCAACAGGCAATACCACGAACCCTTATGGCACCAGTAAATATATGGTGGAACGCTGCCTGTCTGATTTTCATCATGCCCAGCAAGATTGGTCAGTGGTGCTATTGCGCTATTTCAACCCGGTAGGCGCGCATCCGTCCGGCACAATGGGGGAAGACCCGCAGGGCATTCCCAACAACTTATTGCCTTATATTGCGCAAGTGGCGGTAGGCCGTCGGGAAAAACTGTCCGTGTATGGCAATGATTACCCAACGCCGGATGGCACTGGTGTTCGCGATTATATCCACGTGATGGATCTGGCTGACGGGCATATCGCAGCATTGAACGCCGTTGGCAAGGAATCCGGCCTGCATATCTACAATCTGGGCACCGGCAAGGGTACGAGTGTACTGGAGATGGTGGCCGCATTCAGTCAGGCTTGTGGCAAAGCGGTTCCCTATGAAATTTGCCCGCGCCGTCCGGGGGATATAGCTGAATGTTGGTCAAGCTCGGAGAAAGCTGAGCGTGAATTGGGGTGGAAAGCCCGCCGCACGATTGTGGACATGACCGCAGACGCCTGGCATTGGCAATCCCATAATCCTGATGGTTATAAAGCCGATTAAGACAGATCCGACTTTTTGGTATCAATTTTCTGGTATCAATATTGTTATTGATAAATAACGAAAAACGTTGATGTGTACTAACCGTGAGCCGTTTGCGCTTTTCGTGCTGACTGACAGGCTTTGCGTTCTTCCGGCTCACGTTGTTTGATCACCTTTGCCGTTTCATCCACAGTGGGGAGCAGAAAACCCATGTCATCATAAGCGCTGAAACCGACCAGATGATAGTTGTTGAGCGAAGTGCCTACCGGAATGCGGAATTCCTGTTTTTCCCCCGGTGCCAGCGAACCAAAGGAGTACACCACTAATGATTGTGGTTCACACTGGGTATTCAGCGGCAAAATAGCCAGATACCCACCCGCGACAAGCTGGTCGCCTTTATTTTGCAGCGTCCCGCCGACAAAGAAGTTGCCATTGCCTCCCAACCCCATATGAAATAACAAATGCGCCTCTCCTTGTGCCCATGATGTTGGGCTGAACAGTAAGAACAATATTATTTTGAGCCATTTCATTTTTTATCCTCCTGTCAGCCGATCGTTGATGTGATAAGCGTATTGCATTGGGTACTCATCGGGTGATGGTGGCAGAAGTATGTAGGATGTACTTATTATTTATGTGAATGCAAGTATTCCTTTAATAATGATGGGTTATTAATAATCATAATTACTTAATTACATTTAGTTATATGTAGTTTTGATTTGTTCTTTCAGCTCTGCTGATGTACGGCGTTATCCTTTGCCGGACTGAACTGTTTTTTTAATTTTGCTAAATATCAAGAGGCTAATATGTCAGCACCACGTTCGGTTCTTGAACTGATCGGTGATACACCACTGTTGGAACTGACTCATCTGGATACTGGACCCTGCCGGTTGTTTATTAAGCTGGAAAATCAAAATCCGGGTGGTTCAATTAAAGACAGAGTTGCGCTCTCAATGATTGAACAGGCGGAAAAACAAGGGTTGCTGAAACCCGGCGGGACGATTATCGAAGCAACAGCAGGGAATACCGGTATCGGTCTGGCGCTGGTTGCCGCCATGAAAGGGTATAAATTGATTCTGGTTGTGCCGGATAAAATGAGCAGGGAAAAGATATATCACCTGCGCGCACTGGGCGCGGATGTCCGCTTGACACGTTCTGATGTGGTGAAAGGGCATCCGGAATATTATCAGGATTATGCACTGCGGTTATCGAAAGAAATCAGCGGTGCTTATTATATCGATCAGTTTAATAATCCAGCGAATTCGCTGGCACATATCATCGGTACCGGTCCTGAAATATGGCAGCAAATGGAACAAGACATCGATGCCGTCGTGGTGGGCGTCGGTTCCGGCGGAACGCTCGGTGGCTTAAGCCAATACTTCAAACATGTCTCTCCTGATACCCAATTTGTACTCGCCGATCCCAAAGGGTCTATTCTTGCGGATTATGTTGAACACGGCCATTACGATGAAGCCGGTAGCTGGCTTGTGGAAGGGATCGGTGAAGATTTTATTCCACCTCTCGGCGATTTTTCTAATATCAGCCATGCTTACCGGATCACCGATGCCGAAGCATTTTCCTGTGCCAGAGCGCTGTTGTTGCAGGAAGGCATTCTGGCGGGCGCTTCTTCAGGCACGTTACTGGCGGCGGCCTTACGTTATTGCCGGGCGCAAACTACGCCAAAACGTGTGGTGACCTTAGCCTGTGACAGCGGTAATAAATATTTATCAAAAATGTTCAATGATTACTGGTTACTGGAGCAGGGCTTAAGTTCACCGCCGAAAGAAAATGACTTAACGGATTATGTCACCTATCGTTATCAGGATGGTGCAACCGTTTATGTTTCTCCGCAGGATACCCTGAAAATAGCCCACGGACGTATGCGCTTGTATGACATTTCCCAGCTGCCGGTGCTCGAAAACGGTCAGGTTGTTGGCATCATCGATGAGTGGGATTTGATGCACACGATTCAGGCTGACTCGCACAATTTCGCTCTGCCGGTCAGTCAGGCAATGACCCGTGAAGTTAATACGTTGAATAAAAATGCATCGTTATCGCAGCTGATTGCGACTTTTGATGCCGGTCATGTTGCATTGATTGTCGATGATGATAATCACTTTATTGGCCTTGTTACCCGGACTGACGTGCTGAATGCGTGGCGTCAACAACTTAGTTAATTTGAGCCTATTTTTAGGCTTATTTTTCACAGGATTATTTTTACAGGAATCGCGTAATGACTAAATTTGATACTAAAAGCGTTCATGCGGGCTATGTCCCTGATCATACGGGTGCGGTGATGCCTGCCATTTATGCTACATCGACTTTTGCCCAACCTGCACCGGGTCAGCATACGGGATATGAGTATTCCCGCAGCGGAAACCCGACACGCCATGCGCTGGAAAGGGCGATTGCGGAACTGGAAAATGGCAGTCAGGGTTACGCATTTGGCTCAGGTTTGGCGGCCAGTTCGACGATTCTGGAATTGCTCGATAAAGACAGCCACATTATTGCCGTCGATGACCTGTACGGCGGCACTTACCGGTTATTGGAAAAAGTGCGTCGCCGGACAACCGGTTTACGTGTCATCTATGTTGAAGCCGGCAATACCGCAGAGCTGGAAGCGGCTATTCAACCGGATACGAAAATGATTTGGGTGGAAACGCCCACCAATCCGTTGCTCAAACTGGCAGATTTGGCGGCGATTGCTGAAATAGCGCAGCGTCATCAGATTATCAGCGTGGCGGATAACACGTTTGCGTCTCCGTACATCCAGCGTCCGCTTGATTTAGGCTTTGATATTGTGGTGCATTCCGCAACCAAATACCTGAATGGGCATTCTGATGTTGTCGCCGGTCTTGCGGTGGTGGGGAATAATGCGGAATTGGCAGAACAAATGGCTTTCCTGCAAAACTCGATTGGTGGCATTCTCGATCCGTTCAGCAGTTTTCTGGTTTTGCGCGGTATACGGACACTCGCGTTACGTATGGAGCGGCATATCAGCAATGCCGAGAAAATTGCGCATTGGTTAGAACAGCAGCCACAAGTCGAAAAAGTGTTCTATCCCGGCCTCGTCAGCCATCCTCAACATGAGCTGGCAAAACGGCAGATGAAAGGGTTTGGTGGCATGATTTCCATCGTGCTGCAAGGGGATGAAAGTTATACGAACAGCGTGATTAACGCGCTGAAATTATTCACGTTGGCAGAAAGTCTGGGCGGCGTGGAAAGCCTGATTGGTCAGCCATTTACCATGACGCACGCGTCGATTCCGTTGGAAAAACGTCTGGCGGCGGGCATCACGCCACAATTAATTCGTCTTTCCGTGGGAGTCGAAAACGTGGATGATTTGATTGCCGATTTAGCGCAGGCTTTGGAAACAGCGAGCCGGTAAAAAATACCAGTGAATAAAAAATGCCAGCCTATTTTTTAAGCTGGCATTTTTTATTACTATAATTCACCATATTGAGCAAAATCGCCTGCATGGATCTATAAAGCAAAAAGGGGAAATAATGATGGCTGTACTAGAAATCCTCACCGTTCCTGATACAAGACTGAAACAAAAATGTGACGACGTCGCCGATGTTAACGGTATCCAAACGCTGGTGGATGACATGCTGGAAACCATGTATCACACGGATAATGGTATTGGACTGGCAGCGCCACAGGTGGGCAGAAAGGAAGCGGTGCTGGTGATTGATATTTCACCGGAAAGAAACCAGCCGCTGGTGCTAATCAATCCGAAGATTGTTGAAAAAGAGCGCCGGGTCGTGAATCAGGAAGGCTGTTTATCGATTCCCGGCTATTATGCCGATGTTGAACGGTTTGAAAAGGTTAAAGTAGAAGCATGGGATCGTCACGGGCAAGCCATCACGCTGGAAAGAGAAGATTTCCTGTCTATTGTAATGCAGCATGAAATTGACCACCTGAATGGCATTGTTTTCATCGATTATTTGTCACCGCTAAAAAGACAGATGGCGTTGAAGAAAGTGAAAAAATATTTGAGTGGCCAGAAAAGTTAATTAGCTCTGACTGAAATTCACGGCGCGATGAAAAAATGCCGCGCCAATAACGGTGCAGTAAAACTTTTCTTTAAATAAAAGCCCCGTGGCAGCGTCATAATGGGCTGACCATATTCTCCGATAGCTTCTGTCAATACCCGGCTATTTGCCGCTTTCGGGCGTAATTGCAGCACCTCACCATGGCGGGCGGTAATACTTTCAACTTTACCCAACACAATTAAATCCATTAATTCTTCCCAATCACAGCGTAACAGCTCTTCTTCAACCGGATTCGGGCTCCAGAGCAGCGGAGAACCGACGCGGCGTTCGGCAAGCGGGATCGCTCTCTCTCCTTCCACCGGGATCCACAAGACACGGGACAGTTTGTGCCGGACATGACAATTTTCCCATCGGATGCCACTGTTACCGGTTAAAGGCGCGACACAAACAAAGGTGGTTTCCAGAGGCGATCCTTTTCTGTCCACCGGAATGGTTTTCAATTCCACGCCAATATGCTCGAAATCTTGCTCAGGCTTACTTCCGGCAGTTGCTCCCAGATAATATTCAAGCAACATGCCGACCCAGCCTTTATCGCGTTTCAGATCGGGAGGAATGGGAAGGTGAGCCTGTGCAGCCAGTTCTCCCATCGTCGAACCTGCCAAAGATTGAGCAAGTTTGAGTAATTGTTGTTCATTTTCGGGTGGTGCTGGCGGTATAAATGGCATATGACAAGATATATTTAGTGGTGGTCAAAAAATAAACACTGCAATTGTGGTTATTCATTACACGTTTATCAGTATAGTTATTGTCATGATAATGACATGATATAAAAGGTCTTTTGATTTATTTTCCCTGTATTAAAAATAGACTCATTATGATTGTTCACCTATTCACCGTGATAATAAACAGGATCTTACACCATGTTATCCACAGATTTGTGGGATAAGTGATAAAAATTGCGATCACTGGTTTGATTTACAGCCTTATCAAGCGTAGTTTTCTACAAAAATCAACAATATCTGTTTAACTAAAAGGCATATCCTGTGGATAAAATCACCATTGGTTAATATTTATCCTATGTGAGCAAAATAGAAAACTGTTATGCTTCATGCAGACAGTAAAAACAGGTAAATTTAACATTAACATAATGAAAAATAGCCAATATTTATTCGTTCTTATTAGGCGATTGAAAATATAAATGAAAATTATACCAATCTTACCCCTGACTTTTTCACAAAGATATCCACAGAAAAAGTGTATAAAATTATCATCGTTAGACCATAAATGTTTATAACTTTAGCTTTTTCTGTGAATTACCCTTCCGGTGGCGTGAACCATGCAGATTTAAAGTCAAACCATCCTAACGTGTTCATTTTTACCCCTCTCATGCTGCGTTGTCCCTGTAATTCGAGCCAGTGATGAAATAACGGATGTAACCAGTGTTCGTCAATGATTTTCTCACACCACTCTTCAACATTCAGGACGCCTTGCCGCCACAAAGAAACTTCCTCGCTAAAGTCATTTTCCAGACATTTTTTCAACAAAGGCATTTCATACAGCGTCGCAAACAGGGAAAATTCCAGCGGCTTGTAAAAATTGGCGGTAGCCAGCCAAATATCGCTCTGTGCATCGCCATTGAACCATGTTTCGTAATCAACGATGTTGATCACCAGTTCAACACCGTACTTCGCCAAAATGGTTTGCAGAATTTTGCTGATCGTATGGTACTCGTGATGTTGCTGATACAAAGTCGCTGTCAGGGTGGTGATATCCGCCGGTTTCTGGCGCGCTGCGACGAGTTTGCTGTGATGCCAGCGCAGCAGCAAGCCATAAGCCGGTGACCAGTGGCGCTGATAGAAAGGATCACAATGAGCCAACAAATTAATCGGAGTGAGTATACTGCATAGCCAGTCACGCACATCGGCTCTCGCGCATTTCATGGAGCGGCGATCATTGATCAGAAAATAGCAGCCTTCCTCCATTCGGCTCTCTAGTGAGCGATGGCTGTTGCCATCATTGCCCAAATGCAGCGTTGAGCAAACCAGCTGTTCCGTCAATTCAGGATGGATCTGGATATTGACCTCATCCAGTAACGCCCTGAAACCAAAATAGTGGTCAAAGGCTTTGATTTTAAGTTTACGGCTGTTATTGGTGACGACTTGATAAGGCCCTGTTCCTATCGGGCATTGGGCGAAATTCGGCAGGCTTTGCCATTCTTTTGGCAGGATCATGGCGTGCGGGCTGCCCATCAAAAAATCGAACCGGGCATCTGGCTGATAGAGAAAAATATCCACAACATAGGGAATGCTGGAAGTGGTTTCTTTAATATGGGCGAACAGTGGAAATTTTTTTAACTGCTCAATTGAGCTGATGATGTCTTCTGCTTGTAGTTCTCTGCCATGATGAAAATAGATGGCAGGCCGCAGGTAAAAACGCCAGTGATAATCTGACATTTGTTGCCAGTGGTGAGCCAAATCTCCTTCGATTTCCTCTTTTTCCTCATTTATACGGGTTAATCCGTTGAAAATTTGGCGGATCAGGTGGATTTCTGAACGCCTGAGCGGCGTGCCGGGCAGTAAGTTCGGAAACGGGCGGTAATAAATAATCCGTAATGTGCTTTTCCCTTGCTTGAAGTTGCGCTCCAGTCGCGACAGCACCATCTGGCGGACGGTATTTTTATCACCGACTAAATGCACCAGTTCTTCAATATCTTCTTGCTCGAAGAGTTTTTCTGCCCGTTGTTGCTGGAGTTCTAAGCCGCTGCGCAGAAAATGGAGGCGGGAGCGTTTTCCCCTGCCTGCTTCTGCATGCCACTGCAACCAGCCAGCGAGTTGCATATTAGTCAAAAGTGAACGGACATGGCGGCGTGAGCAGTGCAGGATTTCGGCGATTGTCTGTAGGGTAGTTTCAGTATTTTGGCCCTGATAATGCTGCCACAATTGGATGAATCGTTGTTGTAAGCGAGAATTCGGCATAAAAGAGGAACTCCACAGATTTTTTCATCAATTTTTATTTCCTTATATTACGCCGATAATCAGTACAAAGTGAATATTCACCGTTCACTAACTACCCCCGATTTTTTGAGTAATCCGATTTTTTTGAGTAATGGTACTTTACCAGCCAGTAAGGCAACTTACTGGCCTTTTTCGGTTTTATTTCACCGTTCCTGCCGTAATATACCGGGCAATGATGTCGCCCATTTCATCCGTGCCGATTGATTTACTGTTACCCGCCAAATCTGCCGTCCGATACCCCTGTTCCAGAGCATGATTGACCGCGTTTTCAACAACATCAGCAATATCATCACGTCCGACGCTATAACGCAGCAACAAGGCCGTAGATAGAATTTGGGCGATTGGATTCGCGATGTTTTTTCCGGCAATGTCAGGGGCTGAACCGCCTGCGGGTTCGTATAAGCCAAAGCCGTTTTCGTTCAGGCTCGCAGACGGCAACATGCCCATTGAACCTGTGATCATCGCGCATTCGTCGGATAAAATATCGCCAAAAAGATTGGAGCACAACAGAACATCAAACTGCGCCGGATTTTTTATCAACTGCATGGTGGCGTTGTCGATATACATATGATGGATTTCAACATCAGGATAGTCCTGCGCGATTTCGCTGACCACTTCACGCCATAAAACCGAACTTTGCAGAACGTTCGCTTTATCAATGGAAGTCACTTTATGCCGGCGTTTACGCGCCGATTCGAAAGCAATCCGGGCGATTCGCTCGATCTCAAAACGGTGGTAGATTTCAGTATCGAAAGCACGTTCATATTTTCCTTCTCCCTGCCGCCCTTTGGGTTGACCGAAATAGATCCCGCCGGTCAGCTCTCGGACACATAAAATATCAAAACCGGTTGCCGCGATATCATGACGAAGCGGGCAAAACGCTTCTAAACCGGCATATAACCGTGCAGGTCTCAGGTTGCTGAACAGCTTGAAATGTTTGCGCAGTGGCAACAATGCGCCGCGTTCAGGTTGATTATCGGGCGGCAAATGTTCCCATTTAGGGCCGCCGACCGAACCAAACAGAATGGCATCGGCTTTTTCACAACCCGCGATGGTGGCTTCAGGCAGCGGGCTGCCGTGTCTGTCAATCGCAATGCCGCCAATATCGTATTCACTGGTTGTGATGCGGATAGAAAAGCGCTGACGGATGGCATCCAACACTTTATAGGCTTGCCTCATGACTTCAGGGCCAATGCCGTCACCGGGTAATACTGCAATATGGTATGCCTGTTGCTTTTCGGTTATGTGTTTTTTAGTCGGATTTGACATTATTATTTCGCTTCCTGTGGCGTGTGACTGGCCATCGTATTGGTGGTCACCGTGTCTTTGATCATACTGTCGTGTATGCGTTGTTTTTCTTTTTTGACCTGCTCTGCCTGCCAGATACTATTCAAGGCATGAATCATCGCTTTAGTGGAAGATGCAATAATATCCGTATCCAACCCAACGCCATGAAAACGACGGCCAAAACATTCAACGATGATGCTGACCTGCCCAAGCGCATCTTTTCCTTGTCCTTTGCCGGATAACTGATAGGAAATCAGTTCAATCGGGTAGCCGGTAATACGATTGATGGCATGATAGATGGCATCGACGGTTCCGTTACCGGTGGCGGCTTCCGATTTGATTTCATTGCCGCAGGCTAGACGTACCGTTGCGGTCGGCACAACACAGGTTCCCGACTGAATGCTGAAATAATCCAGACGGTAGAATTCATCTTCCTGATGCTGTTGGTTGATGAAGACCAAAGCTTCCAGATCGTAATCGAATACCTGACCTTTCTTATCCGCCAGACGCAAGAAAGCCTGATATAACGCATCCAGATCATAGTCTTGATCCTGATAGCCCATTTCAGTCATGCGATGTTTTACCGCAGAGCGGCCAGAGCGGGAAGTCAGGTTCAATTGTGTATCTTTCAGGCCGATAGAATCCGGTGTCATGATTTCGTAAGTTTCACGGTTTTTCAGGACGCCATCCTGATGAATGCCTGACGAATGAGCAAACGCATTGCTGCCGACAACCGCTTTATGGGCCGGAATCGGTGTATTGCAAATTTGGCTGACTAACTGACTGGTTCGGTAAATTTCTTTGTGGTTGATGTTGGTGTGAACCCCCAACATCTGCTGGCGGGTTTTGATAGCCATGATCACTTCTTCCAGCGAACAGTTACCGGCACGCTCGCCTAAGCCGTTAATCGTGCCTTCAATCTGGCGGGCTCCCGCCTGAACAGCGGTAATCGAGTTCGCCACTGACATACCTAAGTCATCATGGCAATGGACAGAAATAATGGCTTTATCGATATTGGGTACGCGCTCGAATAAGGTGTGGATAATGCCGCCAAATTGATAAGGCGTGGTATAACCAACGGTATCAGGGATATTGATGGTTGTTGCACCGGCTTTGATAGCCTGTTCAACAATGCGACACAGATTGTCGATATTGGAACGACCGGCATCTTCACAAGAAAATTCAACGTCGTCGGTATAATTACGAGCCCGCTTAATGGAACGAACGGCCATATCAACAATATCGTCGAAACTTTTTTTCAGTTTTTGTTCAACATGCAGATCGGACGTTGCCAGCACCATATGCAGACGGAAGGCTTCTGCCACTTTCAGCGCTTCAGCAGCAACATCAATATCATTATCAACACAGCGGGATAATGCACAGATACGGCTATTTTTGATCTCGCGGGCAATGGTCTGGACTGAAGTAAAATCGCCGGGCGAGGAGACCGGGAAGCCCGCTTCAATAATATCAACGCCCAGCCTCTCCAGTGCATAAGCGATTTGCAGTTTTTCTTTTACACTCAAACTGGCTTGTAAGGCTTGCTCGCCGTCGCGCAAAGTAGTATCAAAAATAATGACTTGCTGGCTCATGTTGGTGCTCCTGTTTATTTAATTGTGATTGACGTTGTGTTTAGTCTGGAGCGCCGAATCGGTATAAAAAAACCCGCGTTCGGCGCGGGTTATTTATATCTGGTTAAGATTAATGTTGAATTCAATCTACCAGCATACCGCGCACATTAAAGGCGATGAGTAGTAGACTTAGTAGACGGTTTGTTATGAAACAAACTGTATGAATCATGTAAGTTAACCTTTAATGAACTGTTAATTGAGTATTATCGTTTCGATGTATTTATTGATACGTTATCCGCAAAACAATGTCAAGGGTATAAGTTTTCATCAGGAGACAACAAATATCTATTTCCCGGTTGTTTTTTGTTCTGATGTGGCTCTGATATAGTTTTGGTGACTATTTTTTACATTTTTAACCCTGTTTTTATCTATTTTTCATCCCTATATATGAAGTAAAATTTGGCTTCAGTGGAGAAGACTCAGGAATAGAATAAGCATTAACAGATATTTTAGAGGTTAATCTATTAATTAATAAATAAATAATAACGCTATTGATTATGGAAATATTAAAACGATCCACAAAGTACCCACAATGTTAACTGCTTATTTTTTTATTTATATTTGGCCTGCAATTTAAGCCTGTAATTATAAAAATAACTTCATTTATTGATTTTAATCATATTATTTTATATATGATTCTGGTAATTGATATACGGTTATCGAAGTTTATCCTGTTATTATTAACTTATTTATTTTATGAAAAGAAGAACCTCAATTAAAACTCAAGTGATTGGAATTATTATTTTTGCGGATATTTCACATGCCGAAGTTTTGCATAGTAAAGCCGACAATATTTATTTTTAATGAAAACATATACCCTATGGATTTCGAGTTGCATCTTGAAAGACGACGGGTATAGCAATAAATTTAGAGAGTGAAATAAAATAATGGCTGAATACGATACAGAAAAAAACACCGTAATGACAGAAAAAAAAGAATCAGGCGAAGTTCAATTGCGTAGTGTCGATCTCAATTTGATTACTGTTTTTGATGCCGTTATGCAAATGCAGAACATCACACGGGCAGCTCAGGCATTGGGGATGTCGCAGCCGGCTGTCAGTAATGCGGTTTCCCGTTTGAAGATGATGTTTGATGATGAATTATTCGTGCGACATGGGCGGGGTATTCAGCCGACAATCAGGGCAAAACAACTTTTCGGACCACTCAGGCAGGCACTCCAGATTGTCCATAATGAATTGCCCGGCGCCGGGTTTGAACCTGAAAGCAGTACGCGGACATTTAGCCTTTCAGTTTGCAGCCCACTGGATATTCGGTTAGCCGCAAAAATTGTCAGTGAATTAAAAGATCATTCTCCAAATATTGATGTCGCGATTAAAACACAAATCAGTGGCGATATTGAGAAACAATTAAAATATCAAGAAGTCGAATTTGTTATCAGCTATACCCGATTTGAATACCCCGATTTCCACCATTTACCCCTATTTAATGATGAATTGGTTTTAGCCGTTTCGCAAAATCACCCCAGAGTGAGTGGGTGTATTGGCCGGAAACAATTGCAGGAAGAACGGCACGCTATTGTGGCATTAGATAATGCTGATTCATTCAGTAAATCTTACTATGAAAATGGTGAATTATTGGATTCTGTTTCTTATCAGGGAACTGATTTAAATAGTGTTCTCAATATTGTGTCTCAGACTTATTTGGTCGCTATCGTCCCTAAATGGATGGTTGAGCACTATGCCAGCCAGTTGAATATACGGGCAGTGACTTTACCCGATGACCATATTTCTTGTCCTTGCTATTTAATATGGCACGCCTCCATGAACAGAGATAAAGGACACCAGTGGATGAAATCGTTACTCAGCCATTTGAGTGAACAAAAAGTGAGGTAATAAATACGGGCAGTCTGTACTTCCTGACAACGCTATCCTGTCTGTTGAGTTCAACGAATGTTATGAAAGGGTAAATTGTTGTTTGATAAGCTGTGTGTCTGACGTTATGTTAATAGGCCATACCCGTTGTCTTTCAAGTTCCATAGGGTATGGCAAAGTCAGTGAATTGGAATGTGTGCATCGGGCACTCGGCGCTTATTCACTGCGCATAAATAAAAATGGAATAAGTAAGGTTGTTTTTCATGATGGCCTTATGAAGTTCTGACACTAACTTGCAAACAATGAGCTTGCAAACAATGAACTTGCAAACACTGAACATACAAACATAGCTGGAGGCAAACTCAATGGAGATGTTGTCAGGAGCCGAAATGGTCGTCAGATCGTTAATCGATCAGGGGGTCGAACATGTCTTCGGTTACCCTGGTGGGGCTGTTTTGGATATCTACGATGCCCTGCATACGGTTGGCGGAATAGAGCATATTCTGGTACGCCATGAACAGGGTGCTGTTCATATGGCAGATGGTTATACACGTTCAACGGGTAAAACAGGCGTTGTGTTGGTGACTTCCGGGCCGGGAGCCACCAATGCTATCACAGGTATTGCAACCGCTTATATGGATTCCATTCCGATGGTTGTGCTGTCTGGTCAGGTAGCCAGTTCCCTGATTGGTAACGATGCGTTTCAAGAATGCGATATGGTAGGGATCTCCCGTCCAATCGTAAAACACAGCTTTCTGGTCAAGAAAGCCGAAGATATTCCCGCTACCATCAAAAAAGCCTTTTATTTGGCGTCAAGCGGTCGTCCCGGCCCGGTTGTGATTGACTTCCCTAAAGATACGGTCAACCCGGCGCTGAAATTTCCTTATATTTACCCGGAAACGATCAGTATGCGTTCTTACAACCCAACAATTCGGGGTCATAAGAAGCAGATTAAGCGGGCACTGAAAACGTTGCTGGACGCGAAAAAACCCGTGCTCTATGTCGGCGGTGGTGCAATTAACGCGGATTGTTCGCCGGAACTGCTGAAACTGGCAGAGCGGTATCATATTCCGGTTGTCAGCTCTCTGATGGGGCTGGGCGCTTTCCCCGCCACTCATCGGCAAAGTCTGGGCATGTTGGGAATGCATGGCACGTTTGAAGCCAATAAAGCGATGCACAATTCCGATGTGATTTTTGCTATAGGTGTGCGTTTTGACGATCGCACCACCAATAATTTGGCGAAATATTGCCCGCAAGCGACGGTGTTGCACATCGATATCGATCCAACCTCGATTTCCAAAACAGTCACTGCGGATATTCCGATTGTTGGCGATGCCAAACAGGTGCTGGGCCAGATTCTGGAATTGCTGGACACCACAGAAGATACCCAAGACCCGGACGCAATGAAGGATTGGTGGCTTTCCATCGAACAGTGGCGTAGCCGCAAATGTCTGGATTACGATCGCACTAATCCGAAAATCAAGCCGCAGGCAGTGATTGAAACCCTTTATCGCCTGACCAAAGGTGAAGCCTATGTTGCCTCTGATGTCGGGCAGCATCAGATGTTCGCCGCGCTGCATTACCCGTTTGATAAACCCAGACGCTGGATCAACTCAGGTGGTCTGGGAACGATGGGATTCGGCCTGCCCGCAGCACTGGGTGTTAAATTGGCAAAACCGGATGCAATGGTAGTGTGTGTGACCGGGGACGGCAGTATTCAGATGAATATTCAGGAACTCTCCACCGCATTACAGTACGGTTTGCCGGTACTGGTTGTGAACTTAAACAACCGGTTTTTAGGCATGGTGAAGCAGTGGCAGGATATGATCTATGCGGGCCGCCATTCACAATCCTATATGCAGTCACTGCCTGATTTCGTCAAACTGGCAGAGGCTTACGGCCATATCGGCATCGCCATCCAGACTTACGATGAACTGGAAAGCAAACTGGTTCAGGCGTTGCATGAAGTGGCAGAAAATCAGCGTTTGGTTTTTGTTGATGTCGCCGTTGATGAAACAGAGCATGTTTATCCAATGCAGATCCGCGGAGGAGCAATGGATGAAATGTGGTTAAGCAAAACAGAGAGGACCTGAACATGCGCCGGATTTTGTCTGTATTACTTGAAAACGAATCGGGAGCACTATCCCGTGTTGTCGGCCTGTTTTCTCAACGAGGCTATAACATTGAAAGCCTGACGGTAGCACCCACGGAAGATCCGACACTATCACGCATGACCATTCAGACCAAAGGTGATGCCAAAGTATTGGAGCAGATCGAAAAACAGTTGCACAAGCTGGTGGACGTGTTGCGGGTCAGTGAGTTAACGGCAGGAGCACATGTTGAACGTGAAATTATGCTGGTGAAATTGCGCGCCAGTGGTGCGGGGCGTGAAGAAGTAAAACGCAGCACCGATATTTTTCGCGGGCAGATCGTGGATGTGACTGCGACGCTGTACACTGTCCAGCTGGTGGGAACGAGCGAAAAACTGGATGCCTTTCTTGACGCTGTGCGGGAAGTGGCAGAAATTGTGGAAGTTGTACGCTCAGGCATTATTGGTGTTACCCGTGGCGAAAAAATTATGCGATAAAAGATCGTAATCTGCGGGGTAACATACAGATAATTCATCAGCCCTACTGTAAAGTGGGGCTTTTCTATCGATTCTATTACTGAGGGGTTAATGTGAAACTGGATGAGATCGCCCGCCTAGCAGGGGTTTCACGTACTACGGCCAGTTATGTCATCAATGGTAAAGCTAAACAGTATCGCGTAAGCGATAAAACAGTCGAAAAAGTGATGGCAGTGGTCAGGGAACATAACTACCATCCTAATGCTGTTGCCGCCGGTCTTCGTGCCGGGCGCACCCGTTCAATTGGTTTAGTGATACCGGATTTGGAAAATACGAGTTATACCCGCATTGCTAATTACCTTGAGCGTCAGGCCCGTCAACGTGGATATCAGTTATTAATCGCCTGTTCTGAAGATCAGACCGATAACGAAATGCGTTGTGTTGAGCATCTTCTGCAACGGCAGGTTGATGCCATTATTGTTTCCACTGCGCTTCCGCCTGAACATCCTTTCTACCAGCGTTGGGCGAACCGTTCCCTGCCCATTATCGCGCTTGATCGGGCACTGGATAGCGAGCACTTTATCAGCGTCGTGGGTGATGATTTTGAAGATGCGAAAATGCTGGCACTGGAATTGCGTCAATTTCCGTCAGAATCCATTCTCTATTTAGGTGCGTTGCCGGAATTATCCGTCAGTTTCTTGCGTGAGCAAGGATTCCGTGAAGCATGGGAAAGCGATTTGCGTGAGGTGAGTTATTTGTATGCGAACAGTTATGAACGTGAAGCGGCAGCAGAGGTTTTCGCGTCATGGCTGGAAAATAACCCTGTGCCGCAGGCGCTGTGTACCACGTCATTTGCTCTGCTTCAGGGCGTGATGGATACGCTCCTCAAGCGCCGTGGACGGTTGCCGGAACAGTTAGTGATTGCAACGTTTGGTGACCACGAGCTGCTTGATTTCCTTGAGTGTCCGGTATTATCAGTCGCACAGCGCCACCGTGATGTTGCTGAACAGGCTTTATCGCTGGTACTGGCAAGCCTTGATGAAAAACAAAAACCGAAGCCGGGCATTACACGCATAGGGCGTCATTTATGCCGCCGTGGCAGCCTGAGCCGCAAAGTTTGATATTAAGTGAGTACCCTCATTAATATGAGGGTGCTATATACCCGTCATACTTATCGTCTTTCAAGCTGCCTCGTTGTTGATTGCGCTCAAAATCATTTAAATAGGCATCGTTGATGCAATTTTAAGAGTATTCCGATTAAAATGTTTTTAGATGAAAATGGGGGAGTTAAAATGTGGCTCACAAGTCACTAAAGTTGCAAAAATAGATTTTTTATCTTTAAGATTATACGGTAAATTAATGTGACTGCTTTAATGGAAACTATCGAGTTATTCATTTGATATTCACTTGATATTCAATTAATTGTAATTTTTTCCATTCTGTTTTATTTCATAACATTATTACTTTTTATACTGCATTAACACGATTGCAGTTTTATTATTAATAGATTACAGATGGTTAACAATAGGACAATAATGGGATGTGTATTACATAAATTAATTTAAGTGATAATTATTTGCGCTAAAAAAAATTTTTCCGGTTAACATCACTATCATTAGTTAAATTTTCAAAATTATCATTATGTTATGTATTATTAATATTGCCAAATCTGAAAAATCCTCCTTTTTCTCTCTTAAATCTTTCTGTAAATCTAGCTAAAGCACACTGGCTCTGGCTTGACAAGGTTTTCATACCATCCGTAAACTCTTATTAGTGGTGATTTGTGGGATAATGTGGAGATTTGGGCCATCAAGGGGTAACCTGAGTATGTTTCGTGGAGCAACGCTGGTTAATCTCGATACTAAAGGGCGACTTACTGTACCCGCCCGATATAGGGAAACACTGAATACGGAATCGGAAGGTCAAATGGTTTGTACTATTGATCTCCATCAGCCGTGTCTGTTGCTTTATACATTACCTGAATGGGAAATCATCGAAGAAAAATTATCTCGCTTATCCAGCATGAACCCAGCCGAACGTCGTGTTCAGCGTTTGTTATTAGGGCACGCTAGCGAATGCCAAATGGACAGTGCAGGGCGTCTTTTGTTAGCCAATACATTACGTCAACATGCGAGGCTAACAAAAGAAGTCATGCTGGTTGGGCAATTTAATAAATTTGAATTGTGGGATGAACAAGTTTGGTATCAGCAGGTACAAAGTGATATTGCTGCTGAACGATCCACACAAGAACCATCCACACAAGAACCAATGTCGGCAAGGCTACAGGATTTATCATTATAAATATGGCAAATAGTCATTTTAATCATACCAGTGTATTACTGGATGAAGCAGTCAATGGGCTGAATATCCGGGAAAATGGAATTTATATTGATGGAACATTCGGGCGGGGAGGTCACTCTCGCCTGATTTTATCAAGATTAGGATCGGATGGGCGTTTAATCGCCATTGATCGGGACCCGCAAGCCATTGAGGCATCGAAAGCCATTACGGACCCGCGTTTTTCTATTACGCATGGGCCATTTTCAGATTTGGCGACTTATGTAAAAGAGGCCGGTCTGGTTGGCAAAATTGATGGTGTGTTGCTGGATTTAGGCGTGTCTTCACCGCAGCTGGATGATCCTGAACGCGGTTTTTCATTTATGCGTGACGGGCCTTTGGATATGCGAATGGACCCAACCAGAGGGTTATCTGCCTCAGAATGGTTAATGAAGGCAGAAGCAGATGACATCGCGTGGGTACTGAAAACGTTTGGTGAAGAGCGTTTTGCCAAGCGGATTGCAAGAGCCATTGTCAGCCGGAATCAGGAAGAACCTATCACGCGAACCAGAGAATTGGCAGAGCTTATCGCTCAGGCAAGCCCGGTCAAGGAGAAGCATAAGCATCCGGCGACGCGCAGTTTTCAGGCTATCAGAATCTACATTAACAGTGAACTGGAAGAAATAGAACGAGCATTGGATGGTGCATTGCAGGTTTTAGCACCACAGGGGCGGTTATCAGTCATCAGTTTCCACTCGTTGGAAGATCGCATTGTGAAACGCTTTATCCAGCAGAACAGTCAGGGGCCACGGGTTCCCGCAGGTTTACCGCTCACCGAAGTGCAATTAAAAGCGCTGGGTGGCCGTAGCCTGAAATCGATTGGCAGATTGAAACCTTCTGAGGACGAAGTCGCCACCAATCCGAGAGCAAGAAGTTCGGTATTGCGATTGGCTGAAAAGGCAGGTGAATAATGGCAGGTGAGCGTCATGGGTTAGTTGGGGTTATCGGCAGCGATTTAATCCGTAATGCCAAAATTCCATTGATTTTGCTGGTAGCTGTAGTGACTTCAGCCATCGGTGTTGTGACGATCACCCATAAAACCCGCTTATTGACTGTGGAAAAAGACCGTCAGGTCATTCAGATGAATGCTGAAAATATTGAATGGCGTAACTTGATCCTTGAAGAAAATGCATTGAGTGCTCACACTCGAATCGAATCCATCGCAATTGATAAACTTCATATGCAACGGATTGATTCTGAGAAAGAAAATATTGTGATCACACAATAAATCCAGTTGGCAACTAAAAGGTAGGCGATGAAAGCTGCACGCTCTTTAAAGTTGAAGAAACAAGAAGACAAAGTCAATTTTGTCAAGTGGCGTTTTGCCTTGTTGTGTGGAGGTATTTCGCTGGCTTTACTAGGGCTTTTGATTCGAGTGGCTTATTTGCAGATCATTAATCCTGATCGTCTGGTGAAAGAGGGGGATTCTCGTTCTCTGAGAACCCAATCTGTTCCGACTTCCCGTGGCATGATTAATGATCGTAATGGTCGCCAGTTGGCGGTGAGTGTTTCTGTTTATGCGATTTGGGCAGATCCCAAAGAAATTATCGAAAAAGGCGGGGTCAAGGATGATACCCGTTGGCAAGCACTGGCTAACATACTTTCCATTCCATTTGATCAACTCACCAGTAAAATCAGTGAATTTCCCAAAGGGCGTTTCGTCTACCTCGCCCGTCAAGTTGATGATTCGATTAGTGACTATGTAAAAAAACTCAAACTGCCGGGGATCTATCTTCGTCAGGAATCCCGCCGTTATTATCCGACCGGGCAGGTGACCGCACACATTATTGGTGTAACCAATATTGATGGTAATGGTATCGAAGGGGTGGAAAAGAGTTTTGATAGCTGGCTGACCGGAAAACCGGGAAGCCGGACTGTCCGTAAGGATCGCAACGGACGGGTGATAGAGGATGTTGCCTCTGTAGATAGCAAAGCCGCTCATGATTTAACCCTCAGTATTGATGAGCGTCTTCAGGTTCTGGTCTATCAGGAGATGGCGAAAGCGGTCGCACTGAATAAAGCCGAATCGGGTACGGCGGTGCTGGTGGATGTGAATACCGGTGAAGTGCTGGCGATGGCAAACAGCCCGTCTTATAACCCGAATAATCTGCTGGGAGCCACCAAAGATGCGATGCGTAACCGCGCCATCACTGATATGTTCGAACCCGGTTCGACCGTGAAACCACTGGTTGTGATGAGTGCACTGGAAAAAGGCATCGTCACCGAACATACGGTCATGGATACCCGTCCTTACCGCCTGACGTATGGTGCGCGCTCCCATGAGATTAAAGACGTCGCCCCACGCCCGGAATTGACGATCACCGGGATTTTGCAGAAATCGAGTAACGTTGGCGTTTCCAGACTGGCGTTAGCGATGGGCGCGCCGGTGCTGGTCGATACCTATTCAAAATTTGGCATGGGAAAATCCACTGATTTGGGGTTGGTCGGAGAAAGAAGCGGCCTGTTTCCCAAAAACCGACAAAAATGGTCAGAGCTTGAAACTGCCACCTTCTCTTTCGGTTATGGGCTGATGGTAACACCATTACAGCTGGCGCGAGTCTACGCAACGATAGGCAGTTTGGGTATCTACCGGCCATTGTCAATTACCAAAGTTGATCCACCCGTACCGGGCGTCCGGGTATTTCCTGAAGACATTATGCGTACCGTCGTTCATATGATGGAAAGTGTGGCATTGCCCGGCGGCGGCGGCGTTCGTGCGGCAATCAGAGGTTACCGCATAGCGATCAAGACAGGTACGGCGAAAAAAGTCGGGCCGGATGGCAAATATATCAATAAATATATTTCTTATACCGCAGGTGTTGCACCTGCGAGTAACCCACGTTTTGCCCTGGTTGTGATTGTCGATGACCCACAAGCAGGTAAATATTATGGCGGCGCAGTTTCAGCACCTATCTTTGGCACCATCATGAGTGGGGTGTTACGAACGATGAACGTTGAGCCTGACGCACTGCCAGCGGATGATAAAAAAGATCTTTTTATTAATAACTAATTTGTAATGAACAAATAAAGAGGATAAAAGTGGAAGATCGTAATTTACGCGATTTATTGGCTCTCTGGGGTATTGATGCCCCTGAGCTTCCGCTGCGAGAAATGACATTGGACAGCCGAAAAGCGGCTGCCGGAGATCTGTTTGTTGCGGTTAACGGACATCAGACAGATGGTCGAAAATACATTCCTCAAGCCATCGCTCAGGGCGTCGCTGCGGTGATCGCTGAAGCGAATGGAAAAGCGGATAACGGCACCATTGAAGAAATCCACGGTGTACCTGTTATCTATTTAGATGATTTAAATAAAAAACTGTCAAAATTGGCGGGTGAATTCTATCACCATCCCGGTAACCAATTAAAACTGGTTGGTGTCACCGGAACCAACGGCAAAACGACAACCACCCAATTGCTGGCACAGTGGGCGCAGGGGCTGGGAGAAACCAGCGCGGTAATGGGAACGGTAGGAAATGGCCTGTTAGGCATGGTTGTTCCCAGTGAAAACACCACTGGTTCTGCTGTCGATATTCAGCTTGAGTTACAACAGCTTGTCAATCAGAAGGCAACGTTTGCAGCAATGGAAGTTTCCTCACACGGCCTGATCCAAAGCCGAGTCGCCGCATTACCTTTTCAAGCCGCTGTTTTTAGTAACCTAAGCCGTGATCATCTTGATTATCACGGTGACATGGCAAATTACGAAGAAGCCAAATGGCTGCTGTTCAGCAATCATAATGTCAAACAAAAAATCATTAATGCTGACGATGACGTCGGGCTGAAATGGCTTTCCCGCCTGCCTGATGCCGTCGCTGTGACGATGGAAAATCGCCTGCCGGAAAACTGGCAGGGGCGTTGGTTATCCGCAGAAGACGTTAGTTATCACGATAAAGGCGTTTCTATTGCATTTACCTCCAGTTGGGGCAACGGTACCATCGAAAGTCCTCTGATGGGCGCTTTTAATGTCAGTAACCTATTGCTGGCGCTGGCAACACTGTTGTCGCTGGATTATCCGTTGGACAGGTTGCTAAAAGCCGCATCCTACTTGACGCCCGTCTGTGGGCGCATGGAAGTCTTCACAGCACCGGGGCGTCCGACGGTGGTTGTCGATTATGCCCATACCCCTGATGCGTTGGAGAAAGCACTGGATGCTACCCGGTTGCACTGCAAGGGGAGACTGTGGTGCGTATTTGGTTGCGGCGGTGATCGCGATAAGGGCAAACGCCCATTGATGGGTGCGGTTGCTGAACTGGGTGCAGATCGAATTGTGGTCACAGATGATAACCCGCGCAGCGAAGAGCCGCAGTCTATTGTGGCAGACATTCTGGCAGGCGCGGTTAATCCGGGCGGTATGATGGCGATTCACGGACGCGTTGAAGCGGTCACCAGTGCCATTATGCAGGCAGCAGAAGATGATGTGGTATTGGTGGCAGGTAAAGGCCATGAAGATTATCAATTGGTAGGCAACCGTCGTCTGGATTATTCCGATCGCCTGACCGTTGCACGTCTGCTGGGGGTAATCGCATGATCCCGTTAACATTAGAACAGCTCGCACAAATAACGAAAGGCACGCTATACCTGACGGAAAGAACATTACAGCGCGTTTCTGAACAGCAAGCAGCGTCTATCCAAATTCAAGCGGTCGAAACGGATAGCCGTAAAATCACGAATGACACGCTGTTTATTGCATTGAAAGGTGAAAATTTTGATGCCCATGATTTCGCGGCGGATGTCGCGGAAAAAGGTGCTGTAGCGTTGTTGGTCAGCAGGGCGTTAGAGGTGGATTGCCCGCAAGTGATCGTGAAAGACACCCGCTTAGCGCTGGGCAAACTGGCTGGCTGGGTTCGTCAGCAGAGCCATGCGCGGGTTGTTGCGTTGACAGGTTCGTCCGGTAAAACATCAGTAAAAGAGATGACGGCGGCAGTCTTACGCCAATGCGGCAACACGCTTTATACCGCAGGCAACTTCAACAATGACATCGGCGTACCGTTAACCCTGTTCAGGCTCACACCGGAACACCAGTTTGCCGTCATAGAGTTGGGCGCCAACCATATCGGTGAAATTGCTTATACCACTGACATAGTGCGTCCTGACAGTGCGCTGGTGAACAATCTGTTTTCTGCCCATCTGGAAGGGTTTGGCTCACTGGCCGGTGTGGCAAAAGCCAAAGGTGAAATATTTGCCGGCCTGTCACCGGCAGGAACCGCCGTGATCAATCTGGACAGCAATGACTGGCATCATTGGCAGCAGGATATCAGTGAGCAACAGACCGTATGGCGTTTCTCCGCATCGGGTTCTTCCACATCAACAGCAGAAGCTGATTTTTACGCAACGGATATTCAGGCACAGCCGCTGGAAACCACATTCTGCCTACACACGCCTATCGGACACTGTGAAATAACGCTGCCACTTCCCGGCAAGCATAATATCGCCAATGTACTGGCAGCCAGTGCGCTGGCGATTTCCGTGGGCGCGTCCCTTGAGAATATCCGGGCAGGCTTGCTGGAACTGAAAGCGGTTCCGGGGCGTTTATTTCCTGTTTATCTGACCGAAAGCAAAGTCATTCTGGATGATACTTACAACGCGAATCCCGGTTCCATGATTGCCGCAGCACACGTGTTATCCCAGATGCCGGGGTATCGCGTGATGGTTGTCAGTGATATGGCTGAGCTGGGCGACGCTGCTGTCGCGTGTCACCGACAGGTGGGCGAGGCGATAGCATCCACCCATATTGAGCAGCTACTCAGTGTCGGGCCTTTAAGCGCCCACATTAGTGAAGCAAGTGGTCGGGGGCAGCATTTTACCGGCAAAACTGAATTAGTCGCCGCACTGCTGCCTTTATTGAAAGAGCACAAAATAATTTCTGTATTAATTAAAGGTTCACGCAGCGCCGCAATGGAAGAGGTCGTGGGCTTACTGAAGGAGAACTTCCAATGTTAGTTTGGCTGGCTGAATACTTGGTTAAATATCATACCGCTTTTCACGTCTTTTCCTATCTGACGTTCAGGGCGATTGTCGGCTTGTTGACGGCATTGGGTATTTCGTTGTGGATGGGGCCAACGTTGATTGCTTATCTGCAAAAATTGCAGATCGGTCAGGTTGTTCGTGATAATGGGCCGGAATCTCATTTCAGCAAGCGTGGTACGCCAACGATGGGCGGTTTGCTGATCCTGTTTTCCATCACTCTCTCTATTCTGTTATGGGCACGTCTGGATAACCCTTACGTTTGGTGCGTACTGGCGGTTCTGTTGGGCTATGGCGTTATCGGCTTTGTGGACGATTACCGGAAAGTCGTCCGCAAGGATACCAAAGGGCTGATTGCCCGCTGGAAATATTTCTGGCAGTCCGTACTGGCGCTGGCGGTAGCATTTGCCCTGTACAGCATCGGTAAAGACACACCTGCAACTCAACTGGTTGTGCCGTTCTTCAAAGAAGTGATGCCGCAACTGGGGCTGCTGTATATCCTGCTGACTTACTTCGTGATTGTCGGCACCAGTAACGCCGTTAACCTGACTGACGGTTTGGATGGGCTGGCAATTATGCCAACGGTGTTGGTCTCGGCTGGGTTTGCGCTGGTGGCATGGGCAACCAGTAACGTCAATTTCGCCAACTATCTGCATATTCCATACCTGAACTATTCCGGTGAACTGGTGATTGTCTGTACGGCAATTGTCGGGGCAGGGCTGGGCTTCCTGTGGTTTAACACTTACCCGGCACAGGTTTTTATGGGGGATGTGGGTTCACTGGCTTTGGGTGGTGCGCTGGGAACTATTGCGGTGTTGCTGCGTCAGGAATTCCTGCTGGTCATTATGGGCGGAGTCTTTGTGATGGAAACCTTGTCCGTCATTTTGCAGGTCGGCTCATTCAAATTGCGGGGACAGCGCATTTTCCGTATGGCGCCGATCCATCATCACTATGAATTAAAAGGTTGGCCGGAGCCGCGCGTTATTGTGCGTTTCTGGATTATCTCTTTGATGCTGGTCCTGATTGGTCTGGCAACGTTGAAGGTACGTTAATCATGACTGAACAGCTCATGAATGTTGATACATGTGAAAAATATGCAGGCAAAAAAATTGTCATCGTTGGATTGGGAATGACAGGCCTCTCATGTGTCGATTTTTTCATCGCGCGTGGCGTCACGCCGCGTGTCATGGATACCCGTAACGTACCACCGGGCAGCGATAAGCTGCCTGCGAGCGTTGAATGTCATACCGGTAGTTTTAATACGCAATGGCTGATGGAAGCAGACTTAATCGTCGCCAGTCCGGGTATTGCGCTGGCAACACCTGAATTACAGGCCGCCGCAGATGTGGGCGTTGAAATTGTCGGCGATATCGAGCTTTTTTGCCGTGAAGCGAGCGCACCTATCGTGGCAATTACCGGTTCGAATGGCAAAAGTACCGTCACCAGTCTGGTGGGGGAAATGGCAAAAGCCGCCGGATGGCAAGTTGGCGTTGGTGGCAATATCGGCGTTCCGGCGTTAGAGCTACTAAAACAATCCTGCGAATTGCCGTACCAATTATACGTACTGGAGCTTTCCAGTTTTCAGCTCGAAACAACTTATAGTTTACAAGCCGCTGCTGCGACGGTGCTGAACGTCACTGAAGATCATATGGTTCGCTACCCTGACGGGCTTGCACAATACCGTGCCGCAAAACTGCGCATTTATGATCAGGCAACAGTGTGTGTGGTAAATGCACAGGATGAGCTGACGTTGCCGAATGCAGGCAAAGACAGCCGTTGCATCAGCTTTGGTGTGGATGGCGGTGATTACCAGCTTGATAGTGCGCAGCAACGGCTGGTTATCGGCCAGCAAACAGTACTGTCTACGAGTGAAATGTATCTGGCTGGGCAACATAACTACGCTAACGCGCTGGCTGCATTAGCGCTGGCCGATGCGGTTGGCATTCCCCGCGAAGCAAGCTTACACGCCTTGCGGACTTATCAGGGGCTGGCGCATCGTTTTCAGGTTGTACACATGAGAAATGATGTGCGTTGGGTGAATGATTCCAAAGCAACGAACGTGGGCAGCACACAGGCAGCCCTGAACGGTCTGGCTCTGGATGGCACGCTCTATTTGCTGGTGGGCGGAGATGGCAAAGACGCCGATTTTACGCCGCTCCGCTCTTATCTTTCAGACAGCAACATTCGCCTTTATTGTTTTGGCCGTGATGGACATCAGCTGGCAGAGCTGCGCCCTGAAATTTCCCGACTGACGGAGACCATGGAGCAGGCGATGCGGGAAATTGCACCGAAATTGGCGGCGGGTGACATGGTGTTATTGTCGCCGGCTTGTGCGAGCTATGATCAATTCAATGGCTTTGAACATCGGGGCCATGAGTTCGCCCGTTTAGCGGAGGAATTGGGTTAATGACTATTCCGGGTCTTGGTAAATTTAAAAACTGGCTGACGGGAAGTGTGGAGAACGATTCCACCGATATCGTCATGTATGATCGCACGTTGGTCTGGATGATATTCGGGCTAGCCATGATTGGTTTTGTCATGGTGACATCCGCTTCGATGCCGGTTGGTCAGCGTCTTGCACAAGATCCGTTTATTTTTGCACGTCGTGATGCCATTTATCTGATCCTGTCATTTAGCCTGTCACTCATCACATTGCGTATTCCGATGGAATTCTGGCAGCGTTACAGCAACGTGATGTTGTTTGTGACAATTATCATGCTGGTGGTGGTGTTATTTGTCGGCAGCTCAATTAATGGTGCATCGCGCTGGGTTGCCATTGGCCCGTTGCGCATCCAACCGGCGGAATTATCCAAATTATCACTCTTTTGTTATCTCTCCAGCTATCTGATGCGGAAAGTGGAAGAAGTGAGAAACAACTTTTTGGGCTTCCTTAAGCCGATGGGCGTCATGATTGCACTGGCGATCTTACTGCTGGCGCAGCCTGATTTGGGCACCGTTGTCGTGTTGTTCGTGACCACACTGGCACTGTTGTTTCTGGCGGGCGCCAAATTATGGCAATTCCTTGCCATTATTGGTTGCGGCATCTTTGCTGTCGTCGTGTTGATTATTGCCGAACCGTATCGAGTCCGCCGGGTCACTTCGTTCCTGAATCCGTGGGATGATCCTTTCGGCAGTGGTTACCAGCTGACACAATCCTTGATGGCGTTTGGTCGCGGAACTTTCTTCGGGCAGGGGCTGGGAAATTCAGTCCAGAAATTGGAATATTTGCCTGAAGCCCATACCGACTTTATTTTCTCTATTTTAGGGGAAGAATTGGGTTATTTAGGTGTGGTTTTAGTGTTGGCAATGGTATTCTTCGTCGCTTTCCGCGCAATGATGATTGGTCGACGTGCATTACAGCTCGATCAACGTTTTTCCGGTTTTCTGGCTTGTGCAATTGGCATCTGGTTCAGCTTTCAGGCATTCATCAATGTCGGAGCCGCTTCCGGTATGTTGCCAACCAAAGGCCTGACATTACCCCTTGTAAGTTACGGTGGTTCCAGTTTGATAGTGATGTCAACGGCCATCGTCTTACTGTTGCGCATTGATTATGAAGTGCGCCTGACAAAAGCGCAGGCGTTCGTAAGGAGCCCTAAAAAATGAGTGGCAAAAACCGGCGATTATTAGTGATGGCAGGCGGTACGGGTGGCCATGTGTTTCCAGGTTTGGCGGTTGCCCATTATTTAAAAGAACAGGGCTGGGATATTCGCTGGTTGGGAACGGCTGATCGTATGGAAGCGGATTTAGTCCCGAAACATGGCATAGATATTGAGTTTATTCAAATTTCAGGGTTGCGAGGCAAAGGGATCAAAGCGTTATTGGCTGCCCCAATCCGAATTTTTAAAGCAATTCGGCAGGCAAAAACGATTATTCAGCGCTATCAGCCGGATGTTGTTTTGGGAATGGGCGGTTATGTTTCCGGGCCGGGGGGCATTGCGGCATGGTTATGTGGCATTCCGGTCGTTCTGCATGAACAAAATGGAATTGCCGGGCTGACTAACCGCTGGCTGGCAAAAATTGCCAAAACTGTTTTACAGGCATTTCCGGGGGCTTTTCCTGATGCGCCGGTGGTGGGAAACCCTGTGCGTAAAGATGTACTGGCATTACCTGTGCCGCAACAGCGTCTTGCTGACAGACAGGGCGCGATTCGCGTATTGGTGCTGGGCGGGAGTCAGGGCGCAAGGATTCTGAACCAGACAATGCCTGAAGTGGCTGCCCGTATGGGAGACAGCATCGAGTTATGGCATCAGGCCGGAAAAGGCGCGCAGGAAGAAACGCAGAAAATGTATGAAAACGCCACGGCTTCTGAACTCAGAACCGTTGATGAATTCAAAACCGCTGCTGCATTCAAAGTCACTGAGTTTATTGATGATATGGCTCAAGCCTATCAGTGGGCTGATATCATAATATGTCGCTCTGGCGCGTTAACCGTCAGTGAAGTTTCGGCAGCTGGATTACCCGCGATTTTTGTGCCTTTTCAACATAAAGATCGCCAGCAATACTGGAATGCCTTGCCACTGGAAAAAGCCGGGGCGGCCAAAATACTAGAACAACCTCAATTTACGGCGGATGCCGTGGTGGCGTTGCTGAAACAGTGGCAACGCCCGCAATTGCAGGAGATGGCAGAAAAAGCACGTTCCGTTGCCATCTTGGACGCAACGGAACAAGTGGCAGCCGCATTGGTTGATGCGGCTAAACAACATTAAGAAACACTGTGCTATGGATGAATCCATAGCCGGAAATAAACACAATAAGTGAAGATTAAAACGTGAATATACAACAGTTGGCGAAATTAAGAGCTCACGTGCCTGAGATGAGAAAAGTCAGGCATATCCACTTTGTTGGCATTGGTGGTGCCGGCATGGGTGGTATCGCCGAAGTGTTGGCTAATGAAGGTTATCAGATAAGTGGTTCTGATCTGGCGCCGAATCCGGTTACGCAGCAACTGATTACGCTGGGTGCAACCATTTATTTCAACCATCGTGCGGAAAACGTGCGTAACGCCAGTGTTGTGGTGGCATCCACCGCAATTCCGGCGGATAACCCAGAAATTATTGCAGCCCGTGAAGCCCGTATTCCGGTTATTCGCCGTGCAGAAATGTTGGCAGAGCTGATGCGTTACCGTCATGGCATTGCTATTGCGGGAACTCATGGCAAAACAACCACAACCGCGATGATTGCCGGTATTTATGCTCAAGCGGAACTTGATCCTACCTTCGTTAACGGCGGGTTAGTCAAGGCAGCAGGCACTCATGCACGTCTGGGAACCAGCCGTTACCTGATTGCAGAAGCGGATGAAAGTGATGCTTCTTTCCTGCACTTGCAGCCGATGGTGGCAGTTGTCACCAATATTGAACCTGATCACATGGACACCTATCAGGGAGATTTTGAGAATCTGAAGCAAACCTTTGTCAACTTTCTGCATAATTTGCCGTTTTATGGTCGTGCTGTGATGTGTATTGATGATCCGGTGGTGAAGGAGTTAATTCCTCGCATCGGGCGTTATGTCACAACCTATGGTTTCAGTGAAGAAGCGGATATCCGCATTACCCATTATGAACAGAAAGGGGCGCAGGGCTTTTTCACTATCACCCGTGAAGATTTACCTGAACTGCATGTTGTCCTGAATGCACCGGGGCGGCATAACGCATTAAATGCGACGGCAGCGGTTGCGGTTGCAACAGAAGAGGGCATTGACGATGCCGCGATTCTGACATCACTGGCGGAGTTTCAGGGAACCGGTCGTCGCTTCGACTTTCTGGGCGAGTTTTCTCTTCGAAATGTCAATAACAAAGAAGGCAGTGTGATGTTGGTGGATGATTATGGTCATCATCCAACCGAAGTGGATGCCACGATTAAGGCAGCAAGGGCAGGCTGGCCGGATAAACGGGTTGTCATGATCTTCCAGCCTCACCGTTATACGAGAACGCGTGATCTGTACGATGATTTTGCCAATGTTTTAAACCAAGTGGACATTTTATTCATGCTGGATGTGTATTCAGCAGGAGAAACCCCGATTCCGGGTGCGGACAGCCGTTCTTTATGTCGTACTATCCGTAATCGAGGCAAGTTAGATCCGATATTTGTGTCAGAACCAGAGCAAATTTCAGCCATGCTGTCACAAATAATGGAAAACAATGACTTAGTATTAGTACAGGGTGCCGGAAATATCGGTAAAATAGCGCGCAATTTGGCTGAAACAAAACTGTTATCAGAGACAAAACTGTCATTCGAAACAAAACTGTCATTTGAGACGAAACCGTCATTTGAAACAAAACCGTCATTTGAAACGAAACCGTCATTTGAAACGAAATTACAGCCAGCTTTTAACGAGGGGGAACATCATGGTTGATAAGGTTGCTGTTCTGTTTGGGGGAACTTCTGCTGAACGTGAAGTGTCATTGCAATCTGGGCAGGCTGTTTGTGCCGGGCTAAGAGAAGCTGGTGTGAATGCGTATACCGTCGATACAAAAGGCTTTGATGTTACTCAACTCAGAGAAGAAGGGTTCAACAAAGTCTTTATCGCTCTGCATGGACGGGGCGGAGAAGATGGTACGTTGCAGGGCGTATTAGAGTTTTTGCAGATCCCTTATACCGGCAGTGGTGTGATGGCATCCGCTTTATCAATGGATAAATTGCGCACAAAACAGTTATGGCAGGGAGCAAATCTGCCAATTTCTCCGTATGTAGCGATTAATTCTCAAAAGTTTGAACAACTTAATGATTTGCAAGTCAAAGAATATGTTCAAAAATTAGGGTTACCGCTAATGGTGAAGCCAAATCTGGAAGGTTCCAGTGTCGGCATGACCAAAGTGAATGATTATTCAGAACTGCGCAGCGCATTAGAACTGGCGTTCCAATATGACACAGATGTATTAGTCGAGGCGTGGCTATCTGGTCCTGAATATACAGTGGCATTTCTTGGTGATGAATTACTTCCTTCCATCCGTATTCAGGCATCGGAAGTATTTTATGACTATGAAGCTAAATATATCTCCAACGAAACAAAATATTTTTGCCCAAGCGGTTTAAGTGCGGAAAAAGAACAGGAATTGGCTGAGCTCGCATCCAGAGCCTATAAAGCGGTGGGATGCAGTGGTTGGGGACGCGTTGATGTCATGGATGATGGCAAAGGTAATTTTTATCTGCTGGAAGTGAATACTTCACCGGGTATGACCAGCCACAGCTTGGTGCCTATGGCTGCACGTCAGATGGGGTTAAATTTTTCACAGTTGGTAGCACGAATTCTGGAGCTGACTGATTGATATGTCACAGGCAGCCCGGAAGATTCGGGAGAATGAGGTTCGAAGCTCCCGTCCCAGCAATGGTTATTATTTGGCTGGGATCCTCTTCTTCTTGATGGTGATTGGCACTATCACGTGGGGAGGCTGGATGACATTAGAGTGGATGAAGGATCCAAACAGGCTGCCACTTTCAAAATTGGTATTGACAGGTGAGCGGCATTACACCACGGATGATGATATCAGGCAGGCGATTTTGTCACTGGGAACACCGGGGACATTTATGACGCAGGATGTCAGTGGCATTCAGGAGCAAATGGAAGGATTGCCATGGATTCGGCAGGTCACGGTACGTAAAGAATGGCCTGATGAGCTGAAAATCCATCTGGTAGAATACGTACCTTATGTGCGTTGGAATGATACGCACATGCTGGATGCAGAAGGAAATGTATTCAGCTTGCCGATTGAGCGTAGCGCAGGAGGAAATTATCCTCTGCTCTATGGCCCGGAAGGCAAAGAAAAAGTTGTATTGGCAGAATATCGCACAATGCTTGAACAGTTTGCTGCACATAAAATGAAATTGAAAGCGGTGACCATGACAGCGCGCAATTCCTGGCAACTGGAATTGGATAATGACATCAAGTTGATATTGGGAAATAAAGATCAGGTAGGGCGAATTAAACGTTTTATTGAGCTTTATCCTGTGTTGCAGAAAAACACAGAAAAACGTGTGGCTTATGTTGACTTACGTTATGACAGTGGTGCTGCGGTAGGTTGGGCTCCTTTATTAACTGATGCGCCGGCTTCAATGAACGGGCAAGAAAATAAACAGTGACTGGCAATAATACAGAGACAGGCAGAACAACGATGATCAAATCAACGGACAGAAAATTAGTAGTTGGCCTTGAAATCGGGACAGCAAATGTATCTGCCCTGGTTGGTGAAATTCTGCCCGATGGTATGGTTAATATTATCGGAGTGGGAAGTTGTCCATCCCGCGGCATGGATAAAGGCGGTGTCAATGATCTTGAATCAGTCGTGAAATGCGTTCAGCGTGCGATTGATCAGGCTGAATTAATGGCAGATTGTCAAATCTCTTCTGTCTATCTGGCGCTATCTGGCAAGCATATTAGCTGTCAGAACGAAATTGGAATGGTGCCGGTTTCGGAAGAAGAAGTGACACAGGATGATGTGGACAGTGTTGTCCATACGGCCAAATCGGTTCGTGTTCGTGATGAACACCGTATTTTGCATGTGATCCCACAAGAATACGCTATCGATTATCAGGAAGGGATCAAAAACCCAGTCGGGCTTTCCGGTGTGCGGATGCAGGCGAAAGTTCATTTGATCACCTGCCATAACGATATGGCAAAAAATATTGTAAAAGCTGTTGAACGTTGTGGATTGAAAGTTGACCAGCTGATTTTTGCAGGATTAGCAGCAAGTTATGCCGTATTGACGGAAGATGAGCGCGAATTAGGTGTCTGTGTTGTTGATATCGGCGGCGGAACAATGGATATCGCTGTCTATACCGGCGGTGCATTGCGTCATACCAAAGTGATCCCTTATGCCGGTAATGTCGTGACCAGCGATATTGCCTACGCATTTGGTACACCGCCGAGTGATGCAGAAACCATCAAAGTCCGCCACGGTTGTGCGCTGGGTTCGATAGTCAGCAAGGATGAGAGCGTCGAAGTCCCAAGTGTGGGAGGGCGTCCTCCCCGCAGTTTACAGCGTCAGACATTGGCTGAAGTCATTGAGCCGCGTTATACCGAGCTGCTGAATTTAGTCAATGATGAGATTTTGCGATTGCAGGAGCAATTGCGTCAGCAGGGGGTAAAACATCATCTGGCCGCAGGTATCGTTTTGACGGGCGGAGGTGCTCAGATAGATGGGTTGGCTGAATGTGCCCAAAGGGTATTTCATACTCAGGTACGTATTGGTCGCCCACTGAACATTACCGGCTTGACAGATTATGTGCAGGAGCCTTGCTATTCAACGGCTGCCGGGCTTCTGCATTATGGCAAAGAATCTCACTTAGGTGACGATTCTGATGCCGATAAAAGAACTTCAGTCAGTGGCTGGTTTAAAAAAGTCAGTAGCTGGCTGAGAAAAGAATTTTGATTTTTTATACAGAGGCTGTGAGATCTATCTCAGTTTCGACATAAAGGCACAAAACGGAGAGAAACTATGTTTGAACCACTGGAATTAACCAATGACGCGGTGATTAAAGTCATCGGCGTCGGCGGTGGCGGCGGTAATGCTGTTGAGCATATGGTGCGCGAGCGTATTGAAGGCGTAGACTTCTTTGCAGTTAACACTGATGCTCAGGCATTACGCAAAACGGCTGTCGGTCAGACTATCCAGATTGGCAACGGCATTACAAAAGGATTAGGCGCTGGTGCAAACCCTGAAGTCGGCCGTACAGCAGCAGAAGAAGATCGCGAGTCATTGCGTACTGCACTGGAAGGCGCTGATATGGTGTTTATCGCTGCCGGTATGGGTGGCGGTACAGGAACGGGCGCTGCTCCTGTTGTAGCCGAAATTGCCAAAGAACTTGGTATCCTGACTGTAGCAGTTGTCACCAAGCCATTTAATTTCGAAGGCAAAAAACGTATGGCCTTCGCGGAACAGGGGATCACCGAGTTATCCAAACATGTAGACTCACTGATCACCATTCCGAACGACAAGTTATTGAAAGTACTGGGACGTGGCATTTCCTTGTTAGACGCATTTGGGGCAGCCAATGATGTTCTGAAAGGCGCGGTTCAGGGTATCGCTGAACTGATCACCCGTCCCGGATTGATGAATGTTGACTTCGCTGACGTTCGTACCGTGATGTCCGAAATGGGTTATGCCATGATGGGTTCCGGTATTGCACAAGGCGAAGATCGTGCAGAAGAAGCGGCAGAGATGGCTATCTCCAGCCCACTGTTGGAAGATATCGACCTTTCCGGCGCGCGTGGCGTTCTGGTTAACATCACGGCTGGCTTTGATTTGCGTCTGGATGAGTTTGAAACCGTGGGTAACACGATTCGTGCATTTGCTTCTGACAATGCAACGGTGGTTATCGGTACTTCTCTGGACCCGGATATGAATGACGAGCTGCGTGTTACTGTGGTGGCTACCGGTATTGGCATGGACAAGCGCCCTGAAATTACACTGGTCACCAGCAACAAAGCCTCGCAGCCGAATACCATGGAGAGGCGTTACCAGCAGATGCCGGGTGGAATGTCATCATTGCCTGTCGAGAACAAACCTGTTGCAAAAGTGGTCAATGACCAAAATGTACAGACAAGCAAGGAACCTGATTATCTTGATATTCCGGCATTTTTGCGCAAGCAGGCTGATTGATAGCTAAAAAATTGGTTTCTCCGCTTTTTGTGTTAAAATGATCCGCTAGTCATGTTTTATAGTGGTTGGCGGATCAGTAATATTGCGAGAGATAAACGATGATCAAACAAAGGACATTAAAGCGTATTGTTCAAGCAACTGGTGTGGGTTTACACACTGGTAAAAAAGTGACGATAACAATGCGTCCAGCGCCGGCGAATACTGGGGTCATCTATCGTCGTACTGACTTGAATCCTCCGGTAGATTTTCCGGCCGATGCCAAATCCGTGCGAGATACCATGCTCTGCACTTGTCTGGTGAATGAACAAAATGTGCGAATTTCAACCGTTGAGCATCTGAATGCTGCGCTGGCAGGTTTGGGTATCGATAACATCATTATTGATGTTAATGCGCCAGAAATTCCAATTATGGATGGTAGCGCCAGTCCATTCGTTTTCCTGCTGTTAGATGCCGGTATCGAAGAGCTGAACGTTGCGAAAAAATTCATCCATATTAAAGAAAAAGTCCTTGTAGAAGAAGGTGATAAGTGGGCTGAACTGGCGCCATATCACGGTTTTAGTCTGGACTTTACTATTGATTTTAAACATCCAGCTATTGATTCCAGTACTCAGCGTTATAATCTGGATTTCTCTGCTGATGCTTTTGTTCGCCAGATCAGTCGTGCGCGTACTTTTGGTTTTATGCGTGACATTGAGAACCTGCAAACTCAGGGGCTATGCTTAGGCGGCAGCTTTGATTGTGCTATCGTGGTTGATGATTACCGCGTACTCAACGAAGATGGCTTACGCTTTGAAGATGAATTCGTCCGGCATAAAATGTTGGATGCTATCGGCGATCTGTTTATGTGTGGTTATAACATTATTGGCGCATTTACTGCGTTCAAATCTGGTCACGCATTGAATAACAAACTGCTACAAGCAGTTTTGGCGCAGGAAAACGCGTGGGAATTTGTCACATTCGAAGATGAAACTGAAATGCCAAAGGCTTTCCGTGCTCCATCTACAGTGTTGGCATATTAATACAGCACATTGTATACCCTATGTATTTCGAGTTGCATCGCGTCGGCATATGAGTACAGCCAACAAAGAGGCAGCTTGAAAAACGAGGGTATAAATACAGAATGTATTGAGAATATTCCATGATTCATCAGTGGGTTATGCTATCGATTACGCTCCTCTCGCTGATGTGTTTCATTCAGCGCTAGCGCTTCAGCTTGGCTGTTCTGGTACTCTCTCCGGCCAGCGCAGCCAACTGCTCCAACTTCTTTTTTAATTTCTCAGGGCAACGTTCAGCCAATATCATTAATGTTTCTGCGCTTTCATGACTTAACTGACGCATGGGTAAATTTTGATTATCATTACTAAGCCTTTCAGTTGAAGTTTTTTCGCCATTTTGTCCATTATTAATACTTTTAACCATTAATGACGGATTAATCCTGATGTCGATAGAAGATAAAGATGGTAGAATTTCGCTTCTGAGAGTTGAAAGTAAGTTAGGAATTTCATAGTAAAGCCTGTTTTTCCAGCTTGCATTACCCGCTTCCAATACCAGAATTTGCTTACGATAATTTGCGATCCGACACCAAGGGCGCAATGGAACAGGCAGCAGGCTGAGAACGGCACGATTGAGTTTTAGTAATGCAATGGCATGTTGTTGAATGGCTTGAAGTGGGTTTTTCTCCACGGCGGCTGAATTTTTGAACTGCTGTTTAGGTATATAAGAATCGGATAACGATGTTTCAGATAAAACAGTATCCAATGGTTGTGGGCGGCTATCTCTCATAATAAAAGCGGTTCCAGTATTTATTAATGAAGGGTTAATGAGTATTTTAAATCTTTGGCGACAATTTGGCAGGCGTTATTTTTGGTCTCACCTTCTACTGGGCATAGTTGCCACAGGAATCGGCGTGCCCTCCGTTCTGGCGGGCGTAACAGAGAACCTCACGCATACAAATACCACCTCTAGTCAGAAAAATCCAAATCAGGCGCTTTCATCATTTGACCATCTGTTTCAGTTACAACATGCTCAGCGCCAACCTGCGACCTATCTAAATTATTGGCAACAACACGCTGTTCGCAATGTTATTCGACAACTTTCTTTTGCTTTTTCCATCAATGAGCCTGTCAGGCACGAAGAAGCAGAAGCAAAAGAAAGTAGCCGAATTTCTATTCCATTCATGCAACAACTCATGCTGGATACATTGCATGCTATGCTGATACAGGCGCCAGCCCGGTTTGAAGCAGCGGCTGATACTGCGATTGTGGCTACAATCTCTCCTGATATCCATACTCCCGCCCTTTGGGTTGCCCAGACTCAAGGGATTCGCGCCGGACCGCAAGCTGACCACGTATCTTTATTTTGATTTAACTGTCTGATTTTATATAAATTCAGGCAGTTACTAAAACATCCGTTATAAAAGACACATTTGGTTGGCTGCAAGAGCGGTCTTATCTGAGAAGTATTACTTATGTTGATTAAATTACTGACTAAAATTTTTGGCAGTCGCAATGATCGTACTCTGCGTCGTTTGCGCAAAGCGGTTGATATCATCAATCACATGGAGCCCGATTTTGAAAAACTGTCTGACGAAGAACTGAAAGCAAAAACTGACGACTTTCGTGCCCGGATCGCTGCGGGAGAATCGTTGGAGAAAATCTTGCCAGAAGCCTTTGCGACAGTGCGTGAAGCCAGCAAGCGTGTCTTTGGCATGCGTCACTTTGATGTGCAATTGCTGGGGGGGATGGTACTTAATGAGCGCTGCATCGCAGAAATGCGTACCGGTGAAGGTAAAACCCTGACGGCAACGCTGCCTGCTTACCTGAATGCGTTAAGTGGACGCGGTGTTCATATCGTTACCGTCAACGACTATTTGGCCCAGCGCGATGCGGAAAATAACCGGCCTCTGTTTGAATTTTTAGGGCTGAGTGTTGGTATCAACTTACCGAATATGCCCGCGCCAGCTAAACGTGCCGCTTATGCCGCAGATATTACCTATGGCACCAACAACGAATACGGTTTTGACTACCTGCGTGACAATATGGCGTTTAGCCCGGAAGAGCGGGTGCAGCGCAAACTGCATTATGCACTGGTGGATGAAGTTGACTCCATCCTGATCGATGAAGCCCGTACTCCATTGATTATTTCCGGGCCGGCGGAAGACAGCTCCGAGCTTTACATCAAAGTAGACAAGCTGATCCCTAAATTGATCCGACAGGAAAAAGAAGATTCCGATACTTTTCAGGGAGAAGGACATTTCTCTGTTGATGAAAAATCACGTCAGGTGCACATTACTGAGCGTGGCTTAGTGCTGGTTGAAGAGTTGTTGGTGAGTGCCAAATTGATGGATGAAGGTGAATCGCTCTATTCGCCAACCAATATCATGCTGATGCACCACGTAACCGCTGCTTTGCGGGCCCATGCTCTGTTTACCCGCGATGTGGATTACATCGTCAAAGATGGCGAAGTCATCATTGTTGATGAACACACCGGACGTACTATGCAGGGCCGCCGTTGGTCTGACGGCCTGCATCAGGCGGTGGAAGCGAAAGAACATGTTGAAATTCAGAATGAAAACCAGACTCTGGCTTCCATCACATTCCAGAACTACTTCCGCCTGTACGAAAAATTAGCGGGTATGACGGGAACCGCCGATACCGAGGCTTTTGAATTCAGCTCTATTTACAAACTGGATACTATCGTTGTTCCGACCAACCGTCCGATGATCCGTAAAGATTTGCCTGATTTGGTTTATATGACCGAAGCGGAAAAAATTGATGCGATCATTGAAGATATCAAAGATCGTACCAACAATGGCCAGCCAGTCTTGGTGGGAACAATCTCCATTGAGAAATCAGAACTGGTTTCTAATGCGTTGACAAAAGCCGGTATCGAGCATAACGTTCTGAACGCGAAATTCCATGCGATGGAAGCTGATATCATCGCGCAGGCAGGGCAGGCCGGAACGGTCACCATTGCAACCAACATGGCGGGGCGTGGTACGGATATCATGCTGGGAGGCAGTTGGCAGGCAGAAATTGCCAAACTGGAAGCGCCGACGGAAAACGACATCGAACAAATCAAAGCAGCATGGCAGGAGCGCCATGATGCGGTACTGGCGGCAGGCGGTCTGCACATTATTGGTACAGAGCGTCATGAATCACGCCGTATCGATAACCAGCTACGTGGCCGTGCCGGTCGTCAGGGAGATGCGGGTTCTTCACGTTTCTACCTGTCAATGGAAGACTCACTGATGCGCATTTTTGCGTCTGATCGCGTAACCGGAATGATGCGCAAATTGGGTATGCAACCGGGTGAAGCAATTGAGCATCCGTGGGTGACCAAAGCGATTGCTAATGCACAGCGTAAAGTGGAAAGCCGTAACTTCGATATCCGTAAACAACTCTTGGAATATGATGATGTTGCTAACGATCAACGTCGGGCGATTTATGCGCAACGTAATGATTTGCTCGATGTGAGTGATGTCAGCGAAACGATTTCCAGTATCCGTGAAGATGTTTTCAAAGTGACCATTGATTCCTACATTCCACCGCAATCTTTGGAAGAAATGTGGGATGTTGAAGGGTTGCAGGAGCGTCTGAACAACGATTTTGATTTGGCTTTGCCAATTAAAGAGTGGTTGGATAAAGAGCCGGAACTGCATGAAGAAACGCTGCGCGAGCGTATTCTGGAAAAAGCGATAGAAGTTTATCGACAGAAAGAAGAAATCGTCGGCATAGAAATGATGCGCAACTTTGAAAAAGGCATCATGCTGCAAACATTGGATACTTTGTGGAAAGAACACTTGGCGGCGATGGATTATCTGCGTCAGGGGATTCATTTACGTGGTTATGCGCAGAAAGATCCGAAACAGGAATATAAGCGTGAATCTTTCGCGATGTTTGCCAATATGCTGGAGTCACTGAAATATGAAGTGATCAGCACGTTAGGTAAAGTTCAGGTCAGAATGCCGGAAGAAGTGGAAGCGCTTGAGCAACAACGTCGTGCAGAAGCCGAACGTTTGGCAAGGCAACAGCATTTGAGCCATGAAATTGAGCCGGGCGCGTTGATGTCAGAAGCTGAAGCACAAATGGCGAGTTCTACCCGGAAAGTCGGACGTAACGATGCGTGTCCATGTGGTTCAGGCAAAAAATACAAACATTGCCACGGTCGCTTGTAAACCAGCGATAAACCGAAACCGCCAGTGATGAGTGATCACTGGCTACGTAAGAAAAAAACCTTCAACATGTTATTGATCCAATCAGTTTGTTGAAGGTTTTGTCATTTTTGGCTCACTTACTTGTATTCATTTTCCCAATATCAGCTCCTGCATATTGCCAATATTCGCAATAAATTGATCGTCATGGGAAATCAATACCATCGCACCGGTATAATCATGCAACACTTGCTGAAGTAACCCGCGTGATTCAATATCCAGATGATTATCCGGCTCATCCAGCAGCAATAGCGCTGGTGCCGTCGGCCCACAAAACAGACAGGCGAGCGCCACTTTAAGTTGTTCTCCGCCACTCAGATAACCAACGGGTTTTAGTGCTTCTTCCCCACGCATACGCAACTGTGCCAGCCGGGTACGGTAGCGATCTTCAGTCCAGCCGGGCGCCTGTAATTGAAAGTTATACAAGGCTGATTGCGTCTTATCGAGAAATGAAAAATGCTGATCCATCAGGCTGTGTGAAGGCGTTATACGGCAGATCCCCTGTTTTGGTAATAACCGTCCTGCCATCACTTTTAATAAAGTCGATTTTCCGCTGCCATTTTTACCGATGATAGCAACGCGTTCACCATTATTGATGGTTAGGCTAGTGGGAGAATCAGAACCAAAGGGTAAAATGACATCTTGTAAATACAGCAATGGCGATGTTGCCACTTGCGGAGCCGACACTGCGATTGACAGAGGGTCAATGATTTCGAGTTTTGTTTTGGCATCTGCGGCCAATGAAGAGCTGCGCTGCAATCGGTCTTCATACAGTTTTGCCTGCCGTGACAAAGTGGCTTCTGAGCGATTTAGTTGCCGATCAAGCAGAATTTTAGCCTGATTAGCATTTTCCCGGCGCTGCTT
The DNA here is from genome assembly GCA_031253755.1 of Enterobacteriaceae bacterium. Lineage (GTDB taxonomy): Bacteria > Pseudomonadota > Gammaproteobacteria > Enterobacterales > Enterobacteriaceae > Xenorhabdus. The sequence goes on along the minus strand of JAIRVT010000064.1, from coordinate 818 downwards.
TCCCTGACTTTGCCGCTTCTCGGTTTTTTCCCGATCCCGCTGTGTATCACGTAAAGTCTGTTTGAGGTTTTTTCTGGTCTGATCGACCTCCCTTTGTACACCTAACCGTAATTGTTCTTTACTTTCCAGCCATGCTTCCCAACCACCATGACTACGTGATAATCCCAACCCATTGAGCTCATAAACCACCGACACATTCTGTAATAGCCTGATATCATGCGTGATCAACAAAGTACCGCCGCTAAAATTCGCCAGCCATTGGGCTAACCAAAGACGTCCTTGCCGATCAAGATGATTACTGGGTTCGTCCAGAATCATAAAATCGGCTCCCTGTCTTTTAAGCGCCAATAACCGAAGCCGTGTCTGCTCGCCTCCACTGAGGGATTTCACTGGTTGGCTTAATATCTCTGCTTTCAGTTCTCCCTCTGCCAATAAAGATTCTATTTGGAATTGCCAGTCCCAGTTACCTTCCATCACATCGAAATCGGTAGTTTCACCGATACCTGCGAGGATGCGGTCATTAGCATTGACAATATTCGCTAGCCCAAGCATATCGGCAGCACTACCGGTAAACGCAGTCAAACCTTGTGATAGGTAGCCTACATCACAAAAATGTTTCACACTTCCTTCTGACGGCGGTATTTGTTGCGCCAGTATTGATGCCAGCCAGGATTTACCAATACCGTTACGCCCGACTAATGCATGATGTTCTGCATATAAAAAAATATCTATACCAGAAAACAATGGCTTGATTTCACCAGAAAATTGATAGGCTATTTGTCTTGCTTCGATTAATGGTTGACTTTCATATTGCATGA